>CABMIU010000063.1 GCA_902386385.1 uncultured archaeon | reverse complement strand
CGCAAGCACACGCAGTGCTTGCCAGCTTCTACCAAACCACCCAACTCCAAAAAATAGATTTCGAAGAACACATGAATGGACTTATCCAAAACAGGCTAAACCCGACAGGAAGCTAAACAGATACGAATTTTCAAGCGAAGCAAGAAAATGGCTGCTGAAAGCCGACAAGCCAACTGCTGAGCAGATACACAAAAAACTCGGGGAGTTGACGGCAAACCCGGAACTTGGAAAGCCGCTCAAAAATATCTGGAAAAATCACCGGAGAATACACATCGGAAAATTCAGGGCAATTTACGATATTTCCGGTGAAACAATTACAATCGCAAAAATCGGACACCGGAAAAATGTTTACTTTTTATAGACCCTGAAAGCAGTTCATTTATTTTCAGACAGATGCTTCCTCGCCATCTCTATTTCCTTTTTCCCGCCTACATAAACAGGCGTGCGCTGCGAGAGCGATTCAGGCTTGAGGTCATGCAGATTGATTAGGCCGTTTGTTCCCTGCCCGCCAGCCTGCTCCGCGAGGAGCGCCATCGGGTTGGCCTCGAAAATAAGGCGCAGCTTGCCCTGCGGCAGGGATTTTGCCGCGGGGTAGGTGAAGATGCCGCCATAAGTTAGCACCTGCTGGAAATCAGGCACAAAGCCCCCTGAGAAGCGGAGCTTGTAGCTCTGCGATTCCAAATAACTGATGAATTTTGCGTGGCCTTCGGGCCATTCATTCCGCAGGCCTCCGGGGCAATAGATTTTTCCTTCCGGGAGTTGGATGCTCTCGCGCTTGAGCACGAATTTCCCTCCGGGGCTGAGCACGAACTCGTGCACCCCTTTTTTCGCAGTGTAAACGAGCGAGGTTATCGGGCCATAGAGGATGCACATAGCGCCGTCCATCCTCGCGCCTTTCTCGAGGACATCTCCTTCGTTGAAAAATCCAGCAATCGTGCCCACAGCGAGGTTGGTTTTTATGAGGGAACTGCCATCGAGGGGGTCGAGCGTGACGCCATACGAGCCCTTTGCCTTGACGATTTCGACAATGTCATCCTGCTCCTCCGAGGCGACGGTCCTCACGAGCCTGGACTTTTCCATTGCTTTCATGAATATGTCATCGGCATATGTGTCGAGCTCCATCTGCTGCTCGCCATGGATGTTCCTTGTATTGCAGATGCCGCTGTGGGTGAAAAAAGCCTTCTGCACGAGCCGGCTCTTTTTTGCGATGAGGAGCATTATCCTCGCCATGTCCCTTTCAACGCCCTCCCGCCTCAGGTGCTCAGCAAAATCCAAGGATACACCGCCAAAAAACAACAAACCTGCACAACCCTGCCATATTCATGTGCCCCAGAAACTAATAAAAAAAGGAACCTGCGAGTTTAATGGTATATGGCCAGGAAAAAACCAAAGGTACTCATAATAGGCACCGGGGGCACCATAGCTGCAAAGCCCGTTAACAACATCTTCAGGTGCGGCGAATTCCCGCAGGAAGAAGTCCTGAAATATATCCCCGGGATAGAGGAAAACTTCGAGATAAAGACAACCAACCTTTTCAGGGTGGACAGCGCGGACATAAAGCCCGAAAACTGGCTGACTTTGGCGAACGCCATTTACTACAACCTGAAAGATTATGACGGGATTGTCATTTCGAGCGGGACAAACACTATGTCATACATCGCGACCGCGATATCGTTCCTCATACAGGACCTCAACATACCGATTGCGTTCACCGGTGCCATAGTCGACCCGACACAGGTGAACACGGATGCGAGGCGCAACCTCCGCGAAGCGATAATGGTGGCGGGAAACAGCAACATTGCCGAAGTAACTGTTGTCTCAAATGAGAAAATAATAAGGGCATCAAAGGCCAGGAAAATGAACGCTTCGGAATTCGCGTGCTTTGACTCAATAGGCGGGGAGCCGATAGGCAAAGTCGAGAGGCACATATTCTACAACAACGGGCCATACAGGAGAAGGTCAAGGTCCAGGCCAAAGTTCTACAGGAACCTCGAAACAAAGGTTTGCATACTCAAAACCTACCCCGGCTTCAGCGGCGACAGGATAATAGAGGCAGTCGACGGGGGCATAAAGGGGATTGTGGTAGAGGGACTCGGCGTAGGCAACCTCCCGATGATTGACAGCGGCATGGAGCGGGCGATAAAGTATGCCAACAGGAAAAATGTCGCAGTGGTCATATCGACTTCGTGCGCAATGGGCAAATACTGGAGCCAGATTTACGCGCCAGAGATAGGGCACAGGTTCGACAAGATGAAAGTAATCCCTGTTTTTGACATGCTGACCGAAACAGCATACATCAAGCTCATGTGGGTCCTTGGAATTACAGGCAATTTCAATGAAGTGAAGAGGATGATGCAGAAAAGCTACTGCGGCGAGGTAACGGAAATCAGGGAGCAGAAGCAGCGCATAGGGGCAGTGGTCTGAATGGAAGCGGGAAAATTCATGAAAAGGCACAAGCTCAGGGAAGGCCAGGAAATAAGGCTCAAAGCAAAAGATGCCGAATACGAGGGAACGATTCTCCCGCAGTCCGAGAAAACAGGGAACATCAGGCTCAAGCTCAAATCAGGGTACAACATCGGGATAAAGGCGGATGCTGGAACAAAGGTTGAAAAAGCCAGCCAAAAGAAGGAGGCTGCAACCCACGCAAAGGCTGCATCAATAAATGGAATGAAAGTTTCGCATGACCCTTCCCTGCCGAAAATATCCCTGCTCCACACAGGCGGCACAATCGCGAGCAGGGTGGATTACAGGACAGGGGGCGTATATGTAGGGTTCAGCCCTGAAGACCTGTTCGCAATGTTCCCGGAGCTAGCAAAAATCGGGAATTTCTCGTCAAAGCTGGTCGCGAAAATGTGGAGCGACGACCTGAGGTTCAGGCACTTCGAGGTCATTGCAAAGGCAGTGAAAAAGGAACATGAAAGCGGCGCAAACGGCATAATAATAGGAATGGGCACCGACAACCTCGCTGTCGCCGCATCTGCCCTGGCATTCGCGATAGAGGAATGCCCGATACCGGTCCTGCTTGTAGGGGCACAGAGGAGTTCCGACCGGCCGAGCTCCGATGCCGCAATGAACCTGATTTGCGCGGCTGAATTCATCGCCAAGACAGATTTCGCGGGAGTCGCAATATGCATGCACAACTCTAGCTCTGACGACAAGTGCGCGATACTGCCGCCATGCAAGGCAAAGAAGCTGCACACCTCGAGGAGGGACACGTTCAAGGCAGTTAATGACACGCCGATTGCCTTCGTGGATTATTATGCCTCGAGGCAGGTTGAATTCCTGAAACAGGAATACGGCAGGAAAAGCCACAGGCCGATGAAAATAATGCCAATGTTCGAGGAGAAAGTCGGAATAATGAAAGCGCACATGAACCTTTTCCCCGAGCAGATTGAGGTTTACAGGAAAAACCGGTACAAGGGACTCGTAATAGAAGGAACCGGCCTAGGCCATATGCCCGGCCACAACCCGAACGAATACACTAAAATCCACGAGAAATTCTTCCCGGAACTCAGGAAACTCATTAGCACGGGATGCGTTGCAGTGATGACAAGCAACACCGTCTTCGGCAGGGTGCACATGCATGTTTACGAAAAGGCAATTGACCTCGCGAACATAGGCATTGTTTCAGGAGAGGACATGCTGCCGGAAACAGCGTTGGTGAAGCTTTCATGGCTCCTCGGCAACTACAAGCCAAAAGAAGCCAAGGAACTAATCGGGAAGAATCTGCGCGGGGAAATAAAGGAGTTCACGAAATACAAAGGAGGTATTTAACATGTTGCCCAAACCACGCAAAAGAACAAAATTTCCGCGATTTGCGCAAAGACGCATTGAATTAGAGGGAAAATCAATCAGTGAACTCAGACAAATTGCACGCAGTTATGGCTGGACTAATGAATTTATATTCGGTAAAAGAAAAAAACTTGGCGGAGAATTAAGAGTTAATTCTTTGGAAATTTTTTTACCAACCCAACGGCACGAAGAGTATGTAAAAAGGATTCTTGTGAAGACTATACTTCTTGCAGAAAAAAAATTGATAAAATGAATTCAATAGAATTAACTCCGTTTGTTCCAGTTTAACAAATCAGGAGCACCCGCTTGAGGCAATGGCTACCACCTATGGCATTTTGGGTTGCACTCCGCGGACTTTTCGCTTTGGAGCTTCCGGCCACAACGCCATGCAATTTCTCTTAGGGTTTTGAGTCTTCTATAAGCACGATAGCTATCTTTTCTGCTCGGTCATTTCGCCCGCATAGCTCGTGGCCATCGCCTTCCGGAATTCCTCTATTGTCGAGCAGATGCCGTTGCCTATGAGCCAGCGCACCTTGACATCCACAGCCACATCTGTGTGGTCGTAGCACGGTATCGCGCCGGCGTTCACCGCCTCAAAGCCTGTTTCATAGTGCATCGACATCGCATTGCCACCCGTGAACTTTGTTGTTATGAAAAGCGGGGTCATGTACTCGCCCACAGCCTGCCTGATCGCAGGGATGAGGCTGAATTCGCCTTCATTGCACACGTTCCCCTCGCCCAATGATTTGAGTATCATCGCGCTGATTCCGCCGTTGGTGATAAACCCCAAAAGGAGGCTCGGCTCGATTCCGGGCGCGAGCTCGAAGCTCACCACGCCGCGCCCGAACTTTGGCGCGATTGAAGCTCCGTTTGAAGCGGTTTTACTTTTTACGAGATCCATGTTCAGGTGAACCCCTGACGCATCGATTGTGCCGACATTTGGAACCGCAGGGGAGTTGAATGCGTCAAAGTCCTTCTCGCTCCTCTTCAATGCCCTGCAGCCGAGCAGTACCCTGTCCCAGAAATTTATGAGCACATCCGCAACACCCCGTTCCATTGACTCTTCAATGGTCCTGAAAAGGTTCTCGAGGTTGAACCTGCCATCCCCGCCCTCCTGATAGATTGGCGTCTGCGCGCCGGTGAGGCACACGGGAATTTTCAGCCATCTCTTGCCGGGATTACGGCCATTGAGCGAAAAGGCGAGAGCAGAAGCAGTATATGCCATCGTATCAGTGCCATGGGCAATACCCACCCCTTCAAAACCATCCTCGTCCTGCGCTTTCTTGACCCTGAATATCAGCTTTTCCCAGTCATTGGGGGTCATGTTGGTGCTATCTTTGGTGGTCACTATCTCGAACTTGATGTCAAGCCGGCCCGAGAATTTTTCCAGCACTGGCTTGCATGCTTCCTCAAAAACCTCCGAGTCCTTTGGCGGGACCAGGATTATTTCCTCGCCCCTTTTTTCAGGGACCTGTCCGATTGTCCCTCCGTTGTATAAGAACAGGACTTTTCTCACCAACTACACCCCCCACTTCCAGCTGGCCAGCACTGCAGGCTAGCTGCCCCTTTTTGAATAAGCTACATCCATTTTCCTTGGAATAAATCTATATCCCTTCTGTATCCGGAAAATATAACCTTATTCCATTTATTCTTGTAAAAAATTCAAAAAACAAGCTAAAAAGGCTAAAAAATGGGATGATTTTCCATATTATTTAATAAATGCTGAAGAGCTAAAAATCTACGTGGAAAACCCTAAAATAGACCAGAAAGACCGCGAAATCATCGGCGAGCTTATCTCCAACAGCAGGCAGACAGTTGGGCAGCTTGCAAGGAAAATCGGCATGCCGCCCACAACCATACACAACAGGATCAAAAAACTCGAGCATGCAAGGATCATCAAGAACTATACCGCCAACATCAATTACAAAAAACTCGGCCGACCCGTCATGGCATTCATAGGCATCACAGTGACATACAACATCGAAGGCAAGAAAATCAGGCAAATGGAAGTCGCGGAAAAAGTAAAGTCGCTTGAAGGCGTGCGCGAAGTCACAATCCTAACCGGCGGAATGGACATACTCGCAAAGGTCCTCGCAAAAGACATTGACGACCTCAATGAAATCGTCACGGAAAAGCTGCGCGACATTGACGGCGTGGACAAGACACAGACAATGATAGTGCTTACCGAAATTTAATTCATTTCACTTTTTCAGGAGCAGCGTTGTCCCCGCCAGCAGTCCGCCCATCATGGCGGTTGCGAACTGCACAACGCTCATCGGCACGAGCAGGGCCTGCGGGACGAGGCCAAGGATGAAAAGCACGAATGTGAATAGGCCGATTATTGCCGCCTTGCAGAAGGAGGAAACAAGGACTGCCAGCCCGTAATTCGTCCCTCCGAGGATTTTGAGCCTCTTTATCAGCAATACGAAAACTCCGTTGCCGAGCCATATCGCGGGAACGAGCATTGCTACAAGGGCAGAGAAGCCGCCGAAAACAATGCCTGAAGCCACGGCAGCGACTGAAGGCAGAAGTATCACCGGCAGTGATTTCCTGAAAGGCAAATATAAAGCGGAGGATGCGAGCAGGGCATTCACAAACGTGCCGACAAAGAGCTGGTTAGGCAACGCGTTCGAGTGGAAAGCGAATGGCACTGCAATTGCTGCAAGGGAAAGGCAAAATGCGACGAAGACCTCGTTCCCCAAGGAAAACAAAATCATTTCCTTGTTGGCCGGGGCATCGCGAAAAAGCCCATGGGTTTCCGGGGATTCGTCTTTCAGGCCCATAATGAAAAAGTAACGACTGACATAGTAATAAATATTACTGTTACCAAACATAATCGGCTGCTAAAAATCCGGGCCAAAAGGTCGGCTGGGCAAATGCCCCGCCAAATGCACTTGGTGGTTACAATGGGCACTGTCGAAGAAGTCATTGCCGCTATCGGGGACAAGAAGAAAAAGGTCATTGCACAGGTCGCCCCTTCCATAAGGGTTTCAATCGGCGAGGATTTCGGCTTCAGCCCCGGCGCGATAGTCACAAAGAGGCTTGTCGGGGCGATGAAGAAAGCGGGCTTTTACAGGGTGCTTGACACCTCTACCGGAGCGGACATTGTCACAGTGGAAGAGGGCACCGAGCTCATAGGAAGGCTTGAGGATAAAGAGAGGCTGCCTCTGCTCACTTCATGCTGCTCCGCATCGGTCCTTTTTTTGGAAAAGAATTTCCCGCAATACCTCACTCACTTCTGCACGGTTAAGTCGCCGCAGCAATCCACAGGCGCGCTCATAAAGACGCATTACGCGAGGAAAATGAAACTGAAGCGCGAGGCGATATACAGCGTTTCTGTAATGCCCTGCGTGGTCAAAAAGCTGGAGGCAAAGAGGCCTGAAATGGAGTTCAACGGAATCCACCATGTCGATGCCGTGCTCACCACAAAAGAGCTGTCGCAACTGCTTAAGACAAAGGGAATAAGCCTCAAGGACGCACCGGAGGCGGAATTTGACGAGATAATCGGCAGGGGCTCCGGCGCGGGCCAGATATTCGGAACAACAGGCGGGGTTACAGAGGCACTGCTCAGGTTTGTATCATGGAAGGAGGACGGCAAAAACAGGCGCGTAGAATTCCCGG
>CABMIU010000062.1 GCA_902386385.1 uncultured archaeon | reverse complement strand
GGTCGAACATTCCCCGTGTTTTTTCCCTGAAATACCATTTGTCCTGGCCTATCGGAACGAACTTGCCGTTCATGAACAGTGTCCTTGTGAGGAACTCCATCGATTCCTTCGCAATCCTTTCCGCGGCGCCTGTCTTGTCATAATGCTGCGCCTCGAAAAGCGCCTCAGGGAGCTTGCTGTTTCCGTATGTGAGGTATTCCTCGAACCATTTCCACCCGCTGCTGCTGACTTCGCCGTATTTTGAAAGCAGGGAATCTACAAGCTTTTCATTCAACGGGACAGCGATGCCGTTCAGATGGCCCTCGGATTTTGTTATGCCTACTATCGTGTCAGCCTGCGCCCTCGGCGAGAGCAGTTCGGTGCTGGAAAGCACTGCACGCTCAAGGCATTTCTTCGACCTGAGCCTGTATTCTTCCGGAAGCCCGCTGTTCACGGCATTCCCCAGTGACCTTATTGCCCTGCCAAAGCTGTCCTCGCTGCCGAGGTCATCCGCGAATTCCCTGTTGCCGTCAACGATATTGTGGAACCTGCCGTCGGGGAGCTGGCATTTTTCCATGAAGCCGAGGAATGTCGATGCCATCCTGAGCATTTTCTGGGAGCCGGTTTTCTCGAATGCCCTTGACGCCACTATGAGCGCGCGCGCATTGTCATCAAGTGTGTATCCGCTTTCCTGGTCCGGCAGGGCATAGTCCGCGAATTGTATTATGCCGAAATCGTCGGTCATGTTCGAGAAATGCCTGAAGCTCAAGCGCGGGAGCCTGCAGAATGAGTCAGAATCAATCTGGGACAATTCGCTGAATATCGCGTGGTACTGCGTTGAAACATTCGGCCAGGTCATTTTCCTGCTGTATTCGAAAGCGTTTTTCTCGATGTTGTGCCTCAGCTCTGGGTTGTCAAGAAGCATTATTGCTGCATTGGCAAAGTCCTCCGGGACATTGTTGGCAACGATTAGGCCGTTGCCGTTCTCCAGGACCTCGCGGTTGTAATTGTTCCGCGAAGCTATTATCGCCTTGCCGCAGCCCATCGCATAGCTCACTGTGCCGCTGCAAATCTGCTTTTCGTCGAGCGATGGCGAAACATAAACAGTGGCCATGCCGAGGCATTCTATTATTTCGTCGATTGTGAGGAACTTGTCGAGGAACTTCACATTCGCCTCTACCCCGAGCTGGCGGGCGAGCTTCTTGAGTTCCTGCCTGTAGCTTTCGCCTTCCTGTTCCCTGACGCGCGGGTGCGTCTGGCCGACAACGACATATGTAGTGTCAGGGTGCTTCCCGAGGATTGCAGGCATTGCTGAAATCATTTTCTCTATGCCCTTTCCCCTGCTGAGCAGTCCGAAAGTAAGCAGGACGTTTTTGCCAGGTATCCCGTATTTTTTCAGTGCATTGTCCTTCTGCCCGAATTTGACGCTCGGGACACCATGGGGCACGACGCAGATTTTTTTGCAGGGAATTTTGTACTGTTTCCTGAGTATTTCCTTTGCATTGTCAGTCATGACAACTATCCTGCCGCTCAGCTTTGCGATGCGCCTCACTGTTTCAAGGCGCCCATGGTCCGGATTCTCCAGCACAGTGTGAAAAGAGGTCACGATTTTCTTGTCGAGCATTTCCATCAGCTTAAGAAGATGGCTGCCGTACTGGCCCCCGAAAAGCCCGAACTCGTGCTGGATGTTGACAAGGCCGACATTCTTCATCGCGTTTATCTTCCTGCCTGCCCGCTCGTAAGATGCGAGGTCCTGCTCCACGAGCTTGATTGAAACCTTCTTAGGGTACTTGTAAAGGCTGGTCTCGGCCTCGTTTATCGCCGCGATGGCAGGCACAACCGAGTTGCCGAATTTCTTCTGCACGGAATCCGCGACATCCCGCGTGAAAGTTGCGAGCCCGCATTCCCTTGGGGGATAGCTAGAAAGGAAAACTATTTTCTTTTTCACCATTCGAATCAGCAAGCAGCTTAAAGCAAAAATGCGCTAATCAAAAAAATTTCTCCTGTAACTATTGCGTTGCAACTTATATAATTAGTTTTTGTTTGGGCCTGAAAAAATACGCGGGAATTCTTTAACCTGCAAGACCCAATCGGTTTTTGCAAAGCCCGGGCGAATTCATTTCCACTCGAGCGAGTTCAGTATTTCGCCGGTGCGCAGCTTTTTCACTTCGATGTTCGAGTCCGAGGCGCCGCAGTAAACAAGCAGGCTTTTCTTGTCCCTGTCCGGAATGGCAGCGGTCGGGAAAACTACCTTGTTCACAAAGCCTTTCATTTCGAATTCATGCTCAGGGGCGAACAGTGGCTCAGCTGCCGGCGTCCTCGCGAGTATCCTTGAAGGGTCCGAGGGGTGGAAGAGCACTGCCCCCGCGCTGTAAACCTTTCCCGCATCAGGGTTGTTCGGCTTGCTGAATTTCACTCCGTGGTAAATCATCAGCCACCCTTCCCCGGTTTTCAGGGGAACCGTGCCAGCGCCGATGCGGAGGCTGTCCCAGCAATTTTTCCTCGGCCCCATTACCGGCTTGTCCCGGCCCCAGAATTCAAGGTCCTTCGAATATGAAAGCCAGATGCTGGGCTTGTCGAAAATCATCGTGCCCTCGGGCCGGTTAAGGGCAACATAGCAGCCGTTGAACTTCTCGGGGAAAATCACCACATCCTTGTTCTGCTGCCTGAATATTACCCCTTTCCGGTCCCACTTTGCGAGGTCATGTGAAACAGCGAGCGAGGCGGAAACCCCGCTCGACCTCGAAACCGAGACATAAGCCATTGCATAGCCTCTGCCTTTGAGGGGCGTTATGCGCGGGTCCTCGACGCCAAAATCGCCGTCCTCGGTCCGGCCAATGAAATCAGGGCTTTGGCTTATTCTCTCCACATTCATGCCGGATTCGTCCAGCAATATTTTCCGGAAGTGTGAAATCGTCGGGAGGCGCATTATATTGTCTTCCATTACAAAGCTGTCGGGGGTCACCATCCCCCTGTGCCTCAGAATCCTGTCAACCACAATCCGTGACTCGCCGTTGCCGACAAAGCGCGGGGCGAGGAAATATTTCTCGCCGTGCCGCGGGGTTTCGGCAATCCTCGCGAGCAGCATTATTTTCCCGCCAGGGAGCCTCACTCCCGCAGGGTTAAGGATGCCCCTCACCCTGAAGCTCGGCACCGTGGGCTTTATGTCCTGCGGCGTGGCAAGGAGCTTTGTCTCCACTTTCATGTACCTTAAATGGCTTCGGGGATATAAAAGCTTTTTCCGGCCGAATGCCTTGCAAGATGCATTCGCCAAAGCCAAAACAGTCCAAAGGCCTTTTGGGGCTTTTGCCATCCCAAAAGCAAGGCCGACAATTATGGTTAGGGCGGGAGGACGTCCCCCTTTTTATACTTGAATATCATAATATATCATAAATTCTGAAATTCCGGCTTCGGCCGGTTTTGCCGGGAATGGTTCCAATGCTTGAATCCCTGAAGGAAATTTACTACTCCTTTGAGGACAAATATTATGGCCTGATGGACAAGGCAAATGACACGGTTCCTGTTTATTCCGTCATCGACCCGATTGACAAAGTGTTTCCCTCATTTGTCCTTTTCACCCTCATAATCGCTGGGGCGACCATCGGCCTGTTTTTGATGCTTTCCGGCGGCATCGGTTTCCTTTCCCCGCCAGCAAATTTCCTCGTCGCCGACACTAAGGGCGGCCCCATTGCCGGCGCTGAAGTGGAATTCTCGCTCGCCGGAAAAAAAGAGACAAAGCTGTCGAATGATTTCGGCGAGTTCCAGAGCGGGTTTGCAGGAAGGGACGTGAATGTTTCTGCAAGGCACGAGGGTTTTGCCGCTTTCTCCGGCAGGATGACGATTGAGCCAGGGAAAAGGTACACGATAAAGCTCGACCCTGAAAGGAAAGTGGCCTTCAGGCAGATTGAGTTCGAGCTTGCCGAGCAGGGCAGGGCAATTCCTGACGGCACCGGGGTTTCCATGGAATTCTCGTGCACTTCAGGGGCGGCCCCGCAGCCGTTAAGCAGGCGCGGGAGCATCCACAGCGTCCCGGTGCAGTCAACCTGCGGCACCCTTTCAGCCGCGATAAGCGCAATCGGCTTTGAGGATGCGAGGGCAACTGTCAATGTGGCATCGCAATCCGGCAGGGTCATTGTTGGCCTTTCAAGGAAGCAGCAATACGGCAGCCTGAGGGCCATTGTGCAGGATGCCGATTCGGGGGAACCTATTGAAGGTGCTGGAATCCTGCTGAAGCGCGAAGGCGGCGTGCTTGTGATGCGCGGCGACTCAACTGACGGTTCAGGCATTGCCGTGCTTGAGAGCGTTCCTGCAGGCAGCTACTTCCTGGAAGCCGTGCCTGCACAGGAAATGGGATATGCCACGGGCAGGAGCGAGCTTTTTTCCATCGGGATTGCAGAGTTCTCCGGCGGGATGAAAACCGTGAGCATCGGCCTGAAGAAACTTTCTCCGACTGAGCCTACGAAAATCCTGCTGCGCATAATCGATTCAGCTTCAAAAGGCCCGGTGCAGGGAGTTGACGCCGTGCTCATTGAATCAGGGATGCAGGAAAGCCAGGCTGCGTCGGACAAGGATGGCCTTGTGGAATTCGTCAACCTCTCCGGCCAAAGGAGCCATTCAGTCGTCCTTTCACACGCGGATTATGTCACGAAAGTCGTGGCTGACCTTAACCTTGTTCCGGAAGCGGAGAGTTCTCCTGAGGATATAGAGGTTGTAAAGGCGGTTAAATCCAATCCCGGTGCGAACTCCGGCAATGCACGCATTAATGTTTCGGAGTATGCAGGCGGGGCTGTGGAGAATGCCGACGCAATGTTTTTTTCAGTGCTGTATGATTTTCCCCTGGCGGCAGGCAAGACAGGGAGCAGCGGTCTTTTTGATGTCAACAACCTGCCGCAGGGGGATTACTTTGCAAAGGCAAGCAAGACAATCAACTCCGCGCTTTACGACGGGAACAGCGTCCAGAAAAGGCTTGAGGCGGGCACATTGGCGGAATACCCTGTTGTGCTCACTGTTTCAAACGGGAAATTGCTTGCAAAGGCAGTTGACCCTGAAGGGAAGCCAATCGCTGATGCTAACATTGACTTCGTGGATTCCATATCAATGGAAATCCTGGCAAAGACAAAGACTGACAGCCGAGGCCTCTCCTCCGCAGTTGAATTCGCGGCGAACAGGAGGCCTTATCTCGTTGCGAGGAAGAGCGGCTTCCTGCCTTCGTTCTCTGCGAGCCAGCAGCTTGTGCCTAGCGCCACAAAGCAGGTGGTCATCACCCTCTGGCCTGCCGCGGCAATTGAAGGCTTCGGCGTGAAATATGACGGCATTTACGAGTCAATCACTGACCTTAGGGCACCGAGGCGCATCGAGGCGGGCAAGCAGTATTTCATTAGGCTCTTCATTGTTTCAAAAGGCGATGTCGCAGAAAGCGCAAAGGCGGTCGTGCGCACTGGCCTCGAATCCGAGGCGAATGCCGGTGCGTCAAAGATTGCCGCCATGGGCTTTTCCTCGATGGTGAATTCCGCAGTGCTTTCAGCATGCTATGATGCGCATGACAATTACAAGGAATGCCAGCCTACTGACGGCAACAGCGGCGCAAAGCAGGTCGTGGCCTCATTCGGCAGGCTTGCAGAGGGCACTTATGAGTTCATTGTGCCTGTGGGAATAAAGGCGGTGCAGGAAGGCGACCCTCTGGAGATAAGGTATGGAGCGTTTGCTTCAATAGGCGGCAGCGGAGTTTTCAGGCCTGCTGAAAATGAGCTTTATCTCGTTACTTATTATGCGGGCAAGGCTTTGTGCACCAATGACTGCGGGATTGAATTCCGGTTCAGCATCCAGGATGAGCCGGCCCAGATTTTGCCGCATGAAAAGGAAATTGCAATGCACGACAAAGGCACTAATTGGGAAGGCAGGCAGGAAAACCTGCTGAAGGACGTAATTTACAACATCGATTTCAACATTTACAATGACACGAGGGACCAGTTCGAGAATGCAGGCCTTTTTTTCATGGCGGACCAGGAAAAACTGCAGGTTCCGGAGCCATTGAACATGGGGCGCATCGAGGCGGGCACGAGGAAGCAGGGAACGTTCCAGATTACCCCAAAGGCAACTGCTGCATCTGTGGAAATGGATGTGAACCTTAACATCGGCAGGAAAGGGGACAGTGCCCTGCTCATGTTCGGCATTTCAGCAAAGGACCAGCTAATGCTTTCAGTGGAGCCAAAGGTGCTCAGGCCTGACTCCCCGAATTATTTCGTTGCACAGGTTTCGAGGCAGGGCGGCGCGGGCATTGCGGGCGCAGTTGTTTCTGTATACCAGAAGGGCACTGCAACGCTCATTGCAGGCGGGACCACAAACAGCGATGGAAAGGCCTTGGTGTACATTCCACAGGGCTATGCTGATGGCACTGCATTCGACGTGAATGCGGCTAAAGCGGGGTACTTAACTGCAACTGCAGGGCTTCGGGTAGCAGGCCAGCAGTCCATCCCTTCAGGATTCGACTGCATAACCACTAACGGAGGTTATCCTGATGATTCCTCCATAAAAATTGAAAAGCGCCTCGGAACGGCGCAGTTCACATTAAAGAATGACGGATGCAACAGGGAACTGGGGATAAGCCTTTCAAGGCACTCGCTCAGTGACATATCCATTTCCCCGGCATCCCTCACCCTCGCGGATGGCCAGGAAGCGACGGTCAGCGTAACCTCCGGCAACGAGTATGGCGTGCACCCGATTTTCATAACCGTGAGGCCTACAGGCTCAAGCCAGGATTATGCTGCGGGCATTTTAAGGGCGATAATAACCGCGCCACCGGCAGCTGGAGGGGATAAGACGGAAACCACCGACACATGCATTTATGTCGAGAGGCTCCGGCAGGCAGGAGAAGGCATTGAGGGAAAGTTCACCCTGCCTTTCAGGAACCGCAATGAAACTGTGTATGTCATAAACAAGTGCTATTCAGGGGTTGCCGATGATGAAAACTCGGCAAATCCGGCCGGCCAGCGGTTGCCAAGGAATGACATCGATTCACAGCAGAGGAAAATCGCGGACATTGTTGATGCAACAGGGTTTTCAGCCAGCTCCGGCAAGCCGGAAAGCATATCAGAGTATAATCTTTTCAGGACAGAGCCATTGTCGGGCGACCCGTTTTTCCTCATTGCTGCGGAAGACTATGTGAAAGGTGGAAATTAAATTTTCTGGGTGGATATATGGTTGGAAAAAAATTGCTTTTTGCGTTTGCGGTTTTGGCTGTTTTCCCCTTGGCCAGCGCCGGGCTGTTCTACAACGGCGGAATCGAAGCGGTGCTTGATTCGAACAGCGTGGCCGCAGGCAGCAGCCTAACTGGAAAATTCTTCGTGTACAATTTCGAGCAGGTTGCATTCAATGATGCGTATATCGTGGCAGAAATTATTTCAGGTGGCCAGGGGACAATCGGGTACCCTTCGCAGGCAGGGGATGCGGGCAACATCATAATCGAGTCGAAATTCGGGGCGAACCTTCTCCCTGGCGACAGGAGGGAAATCCCGTTCGAGATTTCACTCCCGGAAGGCCTTGCACCGGGAAAATACAGCCTCGATTACTATTATCTCGCAAACAGGTCCTATGTTTCAGGCATACCGCACATCTTTGCATCGCCGAAAGAGTCTGAATTCATCGTTGGAAGGGCCGGGGGAGCAGGCGATTTCCCGCAGGTGTCAATTGTGAGGACAAAAACGGTTTTCAATGGCACTGCGGGGCCTGTGGGGCCGCCCGTGCAGCCTGAAGGCAGCATCGCGGGAAAAGTGTTCATAAAGAATTCCGGCAATGCAGCCCAGAATGGCCTCGTGGTCTGGGCCGGCCTGTGCAATTGGGATGACACGGCCTGCGTCAAGTATGCAGGAGGGCCTGGGCCTTCACAGCGGTTCCTTTCAGAGGAATCAGCAAACGAAAGTCTTGCAGCGGGGGAAGAGAAAGAAGTCGATTTGGGGCTGAAAGGCCCGAAGCTGCCTGGCGCATACGCAATAAGGATTGAAGTGCGTGACGGTTCCGGCAGGGTTGTTTCGCTTTACAGGAACAGGGCGATAGTTACCGGCGGCACGGCGAGGATAAAGAGGATGGAAATATCCTCGCAGGAACTCGAGCAGGGAAAGGGCGTTTTGCTTGGTGTTTTGCTCGGCTCGTCGCCGGACCATTACACGAATCCTGATTTCAGTGACTTCGATGTGCTTGCATGGGTTGAGCTGCCTTCCGGAAAAAAACTGGCAGAGGCGAGGAGGCATTTTGACATTCTCAGGGCGGAGGATGCTGAAACCCAGCTCGCATTTGACTTGCAGCCAGATGCCGGCGCGGACAGTTTCAGGGTTTGTTCTTCTGCAGTGAAAGGCGGCACTGAAATGGACAGGTATTGCTTCGATGTAAGCCCGTTGGAAAGGGGCTTTGTTGCAGGCGGCGGAAAAATTGCAATAGCCCATTCTTATTCCCCTGCAAAAAGCGAGCTTGGAATTGATGTCTGCGGCTTCGGGCCCAAAGGCGAACCGGAGGAAGTTGACATCGGGGTGGCGGTCGTGGATTTCCAGGCAGGGGTTGCCCTTGCTGACACGCGGGCAGCGGGGCAGCAGTGCTATTCAGGCAATTTCAGGGTAGAGCCAAAGAAGTACCTGCTATCGGTCAATGATTTCAGGAATAATGAGGCACACACCGAGGAGCTTGATTTCTCGCCAAGGCAATTGACATGTGCGGAAAAAGGCGGGGCGGAATGCCCTGCCGGAGAGTGCAATGGCGGGTTCGCTGCGCCATTGCCAGACGGAAGCTTTTGCTGCATTGGCACATGCGCTACTGCAGGCATGGGGGCTGGCTCGATTGAAGCGACAGGCCAGGCAGGCAATTCATATTTTTGGAATGAAAAGCTCGCATTAATAGGCGCTTTGGGAGTAATACTCCTGGTTGCCGGCCTGTTGATGGCCTCATGGTCAAGGAAAAGAGGCGAGGGAAATTACGGGGAGGGGGCTGAATGAAAAAAATGCCGTTGCTCTTTTTGGCCCTGATGGTTGCAGCACTTGCATTTGGAACGGCTTATGCTGCCGACGTTCCGCCCGCCCCAAAAAATGCCTGCCCCGCACCAGTCTGGACCGGCGGCCACTGCCTCTATCGTGATTCACAGGAAGCGCCTTCAATAATCCTGTCATTCAGCCCAAAGGCATTTGCAGTCCCTGGCGAGGCAGAAACTTATGTGGTGGCGCAGAATACGGCCCTTACAGTGAAGAACATCAATACTTTTGCAGTGAGATGCGTAAACGGCAAATCAGGGGATGGCATAATGCCTGTCAGGGCAATGCTTGTAAAACCTGATGGCAAAAGGCAGGAAATTTCAGGCAACTATGGCTCCGGGGTCTACCTTTCGTGCTATGACGGAGGTTCCCTGTTGCTTGGCAATTCCAAGGAATTCCGCGCAAAAATGTTTTCCGTGCAGGGCACTTATACAATAGATTTTGAATACACGAAATACATGTCCTCGAACAACCCCTGCTGGACGCTCTTAAAGAGAATCACGGTAATTGTCGCTCCCGGCAAGGTAGAGGCGCAGCCAGTCGGAAATGCAATTGTCGGCATCAAGAAAAATGCCTATGAAAGCGAAACCACGGTCACAAAGGACATTTACTGGCTGATAAAAAACACGGGCGGCCTTGACGTGAACATAATTGGCGTTGCCGCTGTTGAATGCGGTGACAACACAACAATAAGCGGGTGCAGTTTCCCTGATTTCACGCCATCCAGGCCCATCACGATAAAGGCAGGGACAGATTCAGGATACCTCCTCAAGGAGCGTTTTGTTTCAAACAGGCCATCCAAATCCCCTTTCAGGGGGGAGCTTTCAATAGACGTCCGCTTTTCAGACATTTATGGCCTGTCCATCTCAAATATCACAAGCAGGCAATCGCCAGTCGTCCAAAAAGTCGAGTTCAGGCCGGTTGCAGTAGCCCTGACGCCTTACAGGAAGAGCGGTGAGTTCATCGGCCACGGGGACGGCAGCAGGTATTACATACAAACCTGCACTGATTCCGGCCCCGACCCTGCCCTTGACGGGCCCATACTGTTCGGCATGACGGTTTACCGCGACAAAGACCATACAATCCCGATTGCCGGGACGAATTTCCACGAGGTACCCACCTGCACAGGGGCGGATGACCTGCGGTTCAACAACACCGGCGAAGGACCAGCCCCGGCAGGCAGCCCTCCTGAGCAAAGCCAGCTTCATGGAAGCGGGCTTGCATCTTTTGTCACAGATTTCCACGGCGATTCAACACTTTACTGGATGGCAGAGGGCGTTGTTGGCACAAGCACCTACAAGACGGATTTCGCGAGGATTGGCCTTTCATTCGATGAAGTTACTCAGCTTGCCGGAGACCTCGTGGTTGATTCCAGGATGGGAAAGCAATCGATGCAGGAATCCGGCGTCTTTGTTTCCGGCACGCATACAATCGCCGGCCTGAAAACAGCCACTGCAGATGCATTCAGTGGCCCTGTGCTCGCAGGGGAATTTTCAGCGGACAAACTCCCTGAATCTTCAGGCAACCCGGTGTACATGCTCAGGGACATCACTTTCAACAAGGGCACTGGCAAAGAGGCCAAAGTCACTGGCCCGGTTTCAAGCGCAACCGACAGCACAGCCGGCTCGACAGGAAGCAATGAACTCACCATCGGAAATGACGGCAAGGCATACTTCAGCACATCGGAAGTCGGCGATACCGTTGCCCCGCCACCGAAAAGGGATGTCAATGTGGTCTGGGCAGACAAGGAAAAATACCTTGTAGAAGTGAAAGCCGCTGACTCCGGCGTGTGCAGGACCCTTCAGGGCGACACGATATCGGGCAATGGAAAGGCAGCGCTCACAGGGCCTGAAACCGCGCTGCACATAAAATATGACTGGAGGCCTTCCATTATAACGGACAGCTTCTGCGATGCATCAAACACTGATTACGTTGTTTGCGACTCGGCGCAGTTTGCAACAGAGCTTGTAAAGAAACTCGATGCGATGGACAGGCTCATTGGCCAGGGAAAGCAGGACCAGGCCCTGCAGCTGCAGAATTTCAGCGCATACCTCATGAAGGACGGCTTTACCCCTGATTTCATGGATGACTTCTCGGCATACCTGCAATCCGGCTTCTTCAATGACCTCACTGCATTCAGGGACGAAGGCTGGCCAAAATACTTTGCATCGCAGGGCAGGCTGAAATTCGAGCCTGAAACGATTACGGAACCTGGCATTTACAGCGTGCAAATCAATATCGTTTATGACAACGCCAATTCCCAGAGGCTGTTCGACCTGGCCACTGAGCCAACAGCCTCGGTCACGGTAAAGTTCATTAAGGATTCGCCGCTCACGAAAAAGGCAAGGGAAAACCTGGTGTATTACCTGCCGCTCGACGGCACAGTAGGCATTGAAACAATGGATTCACTCACAGGCCTGCACAGGGAAGGATATGGCACAGTGTTCAGCGGCGACAGGATAGCGATATCCGGCAGCGGCAGTGAGACAGTCTGGTCACTTGCCGCACTGGCAGCAAGGCCGAGCAATCCAGTAGCAATAGCGGATATCAAAGTAGAGCAGGACTTTGCGGCAGTGAACAGCAAAAGCCCCAGGATACTGCAGATAGACAGGAAATCAGGGGCACAGAACGAATATTCTGTTGTTTTCTCGCCATCCATTCCATTGCCACTCGCAATCGAGGCGCAGGGAAAGCCCGGGGAAGGGATTGCCGCGGCATATATGGTTTACCCGCAAAGCGATGCTTCAGGCAGTTCCATAGATGCTGCCAAAATGCTTCCAAAGCTCGCGAGGCTGACCGAAACAGGCTATGCAAAAGGCGGCACGATTGCCTGCACGGATGAAACCGCAGCTGCGTCTGGCGTGCCGCCAATAAATCTCCCCGCCCCTGCAGTCAACGGTACCCCTGCCAGGACACCAAGCCCGATTATTGGTTGGGACAAGCAGTTCCTGGCATTCAGGAGCGAATCACCATGCCAAATTGTGCAGTCTGCTGCAAACAGCGCGGCGCTGGTTTATTACTTCAAGAGGCCAAATTCGGATGAAGGGAGAATACTGCTCGAATCCGTGCTTTACTACCCTGCAGGCACCGGCACAATCGGGTTCGGGCCGGTTATCCTGAAGAATGCATGCACCAGCCAGGGAAAACTGTATGTGCAATCCCCCTCCAGCCCATCAGGTTATGCTGGCCTCGAAGGTGACAGCACCATTTCACTGTCAAACGCAGACAAGAAAAGCATTTCACTCGCAGAAGCAATGTCAGGGATAGCCCCTGGAAACATCTGCATCACCAGTTCAGCCTCGCTCGGCATCCCGAAGGTACCGCAGAGCGTAAGCCTCTGGTGGAATGAGGAAAAAATAGCGTCCTCATTCAGGGAAAGCCTGCCTGCTGAACTGAATGCGAAAGCGTGCTTCGGCGGATAAGGCAAAAGCCAATTAAAACTTGGGCTAACCGACAGGAATTTGAATTTTCTGGCCCTTAAATTTCAATTTCATTTTTTTGATTTCTGCGCCTTATTCTCCCAATTGCACTGCGGCCAAGTCGCTTAAGGTATCTGGCTGCAACTCCGGGGTTTGCACCAGCAAGCCTTATGATTTTTCCTGCAGGGGATTTCCTGAACTTGAATATTCTTTCCGCCCTCGCTGCACGCCTGCCCCCTTCAATGTTCTCATGTTTAGCTGCCTGAAAATCAGCTTTCCTAATCAGTTCGGCGAGTTCATCCAGCCTGGCCCCACGGGCAACTTCATGTGTAGGATGGGTAACGCCGATTATGCCTATTGGCGTGTCATAAATGTGATGCCTGGCTCTTTCACTGCCAACAATCCTGAAAAATTCTTTCATGTATTGGCCATTGGCGCTTTGGTGGAACAGCCTTCCCTTCCTGTGGAATGCAGCATGCTTGTCAAGCCACTTATTGAGCAAGCCTTTTTTTGGAGCATTTACCCTTTTCATATGTTTAACAATGAATTTCGAGATATTTAGTCATATCTATTATGCTTTCCCTCAAACCCAAAAGGCTTATGCTGGGTGGATATCATGACCATTGGCAAAAGGCTATTATACAAGCCTGAGCATAATATGAAGTGAAACAACCTTTTCCTTTCTCTTGACATCGCAACTTTGTAGTTGCGATGCCTCGCAGAGCCAAGCTCCGCAAGGGAAGAGAAAGTAAAAGGTTGGCGAAACCCTGAAGGGGAACAGGAAAGAGAACAGCTCATGCAGAAACAGCGATATACTTTAGATTTACTAGGAAATATAAGTATAAGCGATAAATAAGCGATAAGTGCAATCATTGCGGTGCCAAAAATGCCCGGAGATTCAAAGCAAGGCTCAGGTAACCAGCTGATTAGCCTCGGCGTGCTTATTGTGCTGCTCGCCATTCTTTCATTCGCGCTTGTACATTACAACATCGTCCCGTGCGGCTTTTACAGCAGCCTTGGGTGCGATGTTTATTATTCCATTATTGGTGGCGAGGTCGGGGGCAAGCCAAAGGTGCTGATAGTTTACGGCGAGGAAGGGATGGGCAACCCGGCATTCATGTATGAAACCCTTAGGTCACCGAGATTTTCTGCCCATGTAACAATGAAGGAACTTGGCCTCGTGACAATGCCTTTGCTCGCGGAAAACCAGCTCGTTATCGTAGAGCGCGCAAGGGAAATGAAAATAAGCCAGATAAAGATGTTCCAGGAATATTCCGCGAGGGGCGGCCGCATTGTCTGGGTTGGCGACGCTGGCACAAAAGCGCCTGAAAGCGAATCCGACCTTAATTATTTCCTGCTCAAGAGCCAGCGCAAGGCTGGCGCATCAAAAGAGGAATACATAGGGCCATGGGCAAGGAAACTTTCGGACAAGCAAGTTTCGCTCGATTACCTCCTTGGCCTGGACTATATCGGAAACTACTGCGAACTGGCGGAATGCAGCAGGCCGGACAGCATTGTAGGCTTCCTCAGCATCCCTTCGGTGAACGATTCAGGCCTCACAAACGGGATTTCGCCTGGCCTTTCCATTTTCGGGGACTTTTCCATTGTCCAAATAAATTCATCAAGCTACCAGAAGGGGCTCGCTTATCTTGACTACGGTACTGACTTTTTGGCATCTCCCCCAGCTGAATACTTCTGGCTGAAACAAGGGAGGCAGAATTTTGGAAAGGAATTTCCGGCCATACTGATTTCAGGCACGGGTGGCAGGACGGCATATTACGCTTTCCCGCCAGAATACTTTGTCAGCGGAATGATGCCCATTGACAAGGCAACAGGCACCCGCATCCAGTACTGGGGGATTATAGAGAACATGTACTATGGAATGCTGTACAAGTAAACATGGCTCTGATATATGACAATGTCCATCACAAAAAATGATGCTTCCAAGGCGGGATTCCGCAAGTTAACAAAATCAGGAAACTGCCTTCACGCGCAGCCGTTGTCCATGAAGTTCTGGAAAGCCAATTGCCTCGAATCCTCAAGATAACCTTTGTCGCCAAATGACAGCCGGATTGTCATCGGGACATTCGCCTTGTTGCCGAGGAAAACAAACGGATTTCCCTGCCTGTCAATGTCCTTGGGATAAATGTCGAAAGTCTTTCCAGTCTTTGCGGTGATATCCATTGCAAGGGTGCTCACAGTATCTGTCCAGTCGCCGATTGTGGCATTGATGTCAATCCTCCCGGAGTAAGTGAAATCGGAATCGCCGTTGTTCTCCACGGTGAAAATCTTGGCCGAAAGGCCCCTTTTTCCGTTATAGTTTTTGCAGTCGAAAAATATTCCCGACAAGGCGAGCTTGTCGAGCTTCGGCGCAGCAGGCTTTGGCTTATCCTCGCACTTGCATGACTTGCACAATTTGCCGGCATTGTCGCAATCCGCATCGGTTTCGCAGACCTCGCCGCTTTCAATCACGCTGTTGCCGCAAACAGGCGCCTTTGGCTTCGGACTCTCAGATGGCTGGACGCTTGGGCTTGCCCCGACATTCGAATCCGCCTTGACCGCCGGGGCATTGGCATCCGAAGCTGCATTTCCGCTGGCAGCAGCCAGACTGGCCTGTCCCGCCCCATTGTTGGCATCCTGCCCCGCGCTGCCTGAAACGTAAAAATACCCGGTTACTGCAAGAATCCCGAAAAGCGCGAAAATAGCGAAAAAAAGCCCGATGCCAAGCACGACAGCTATTATTGTGTCCCGGTCCATGGAAAAAAACTGTCATGAATAGTATTTAAATCGTGATGTCAGGCCAAATTCACTCGGGCCCCCGTAGTATAGCCTGGACAGTATGCGGCCCTCCGACCAGCCTTTTTCCTTTCATTACACGAAAAGAAAAAGTCTGGCGATTCGGCAACCATGGGTTGCTGAACCCAGCAAAACGAAGTTTTGCCGGGAAAAGAAAAGTGCAATGCTTTGCGAAGCTGTTCTTTTTCTTTTTCGTCAAGGTTTTTCTTTTTCTTATCAAGAAAAGGAAAAAGCTTGGGAGCGAGGCTGAGACCTGGGTTCAAATCCCAGCGGGGGCGTACATATTCAAATTCCATTGCAGGCTTATCCCGTCGCAGACGGGATAACTGTCGCACCCAACATCCGAAACTGTTGGTTAGAATCCCAGCGGGGGCGTGCGTTAATTTAATAATGACAATATTCAATATCAGTGAAGTGATTCGGATGGACAAGCTCACAAGGAATTATTTCCTGAATGCTCTTATGGCGGCTGCTTTCGCGGCTACAGCGATAACAGGGCTGGTCCAGTTCTTCGGCCTTGCCTCCGGCAAGGGGAACATCATACAATCCGTTTTTGGCCTGCGCTACCTAGACGTGATATTCATACATAATTATGCTGGCTTGTTGCTGATTCTCCTTATCGTGGTGCACATTATCCTGCACCTCGACTGGATACTGCTGATGACAAAGAAAATGCTCCCGAAGAAGGCGGAGCCTGAAAGCCAGGGCAAAAATTAAATCACTGCTTTGCCAAGAAACTTCCTTCTTTTATTTCAGCCCTGATTTTTTCCATCAGCTTCTGCAGGAACCAGATATTGTGGTAAGTCAGGTATTCCCCGGCATTTTCCTCCCCTGTCCTGAAAAGGTGGTGGAGGTATGCCCTTGAGTGGTTTTTGCAGACGAAGCATTCGCAGTTTTCATCCACTGGCCCGAAATCCATTTTGAATTTTGCGGAATCAATGTTGATGTTGCCCTTTGAAGTGAATGCCCTTCCGTGCCTTGCCGTGCGGGTTGCAAAGCAGGAGTCGAAAATATCCACGCCGCGCCCAATTGCCGCAACCAATTCTCCCGGAGAGCCAACGCCCATCATATACCTCGGTTTTTCCTCCGGCAAAAAAGGCAGGGCTGCATCAACTGCGGGAAATGTCTTTTCCTTCGGCTCGCCGATGACAAGGCCACCGATTGCATAGCCGTCGAAGCCCCTTCCGCCCGCCTCGAGGCCTGAAATTTCCCTCGCGCTTTTTTCGCGCAGCTCTTTATCCACCCCGCCCTGACAAATCCCGAACAGCAGCTGCTTCCCGCCTTTGCCTGAGGCAAGATGCGCCTCAAGGCACCTCTTTGCCCATGCAGTGGTACGCTCCACCGCTTCCTTCAGCCGCGCGGGCGGCACACCAGCGGTGGGAACGTCATCAAGGCACATTGCGACATCGGAACCAAGCGCAGCCTGGATTTCAACCGAGTATTCAGGGGAAAAAAGCATTTTCTTTCCTGTGAAAGGGTTCCTGAACTGCACACCTTCATCCTTAAGGCCCAAGCAAAAGTCAGGGCTAAGGACCTGGAATCCGCCTGAATCTGTGAAAACACCGTGTTCCCAGTTCATGAACCGGTGCAGGCCCCCTGCCTTTGCAATCACTTCAACGCCCGGCTTCATCGAGAGCACGAATGCGTTCGAAATCAGACATTGCGTGCCGGTGCTTTCAACTTCCTCCATTGAAAGGTGCTTCACGCTCCCTTTTGTCGCAACCGGCATGAACATCGGCGTCTTCAGCCTGCCGTGTGCGGTGTTGAGGATTCCCTGCCGTGCCCTGCCACACTGGCTTTTGATTTTGAACGGATTCATATGAAGATTAAACGCCTTGCAATCCATTAAAAATCCTTTGAAACGCTTTTGTTATTATGCAGGCTAAAATCCAGTTTTCAGGAAGCAGGAAAGATTGTCTATCTGTCGCTTTCATGTTTGAAGGCATGATGCGGCCTTTCGAGGCAATGCCGGAATCATTCACTGGCAAGAAGCTCGAATCATTTTACCTCCCTGAACACAAGGTGATTGTTGTCGGCCTCGGAAAGGAAGAGGAATTGAAAATCGATTATTACCGGCGCGCTGCCGCAAAGGCTGTGAAGCTCGCAATGGCGTACAAAATCGCGGAAGTGCAGTTCCCTGACAAGGGCCTGGACGGCAATTCCTTCGGCAAGAAGGAATTCCTCGCATTGGCGGAAGGCAGCCTTCTCGCAAATTACTCTTTCGACAAGTACAAGGCGGAAGACGCAAAACCCTCCAGGGTAAAGGAGATAATCCTGCCTGAAACTGCAAAGGGGTTCAGGGAAAGCATTGAAAGCGCGGCAGTTGTATGCGAAAACGTTTCGATGGTGCGCGACCTGGTCTCGGAGAACAGCGACATTGTGACGCCTGATTTTATTGATGGGTTTTCAAGGAAAATCGCAAAGGAATGCGGCCTCAAAATCGAGGTGCTTGAAAAGGCGGAGCTTGAGAAGCTCGGGATGAACTGCCTGCTTGCGGTTGGCAGGGCCTCGACGCAGTCTCCCCGCCTCATTATGCTGGAATACAACGGAGACCCTTCATCGAATGAAAAAATAATGCTCGCGGGGAAGGGAATGTGCTTTGATTCCGGCGGCCTCGACATAAAGCCGCGCGACAGCATGCTTGAAATGCGCATGGACATGGCTGGTGCGGCAACCGTGCTCGCGATAATGAAAAGCGCATCCGAGCTGAAGCTGAAGAAGAACATTGTCGGCATAATGGCTGTCACGGAGAACCTTGTTGACGCTAAATCCTATCGTCCGAAGGACATCATAAAGTCCTATTCAGGCAAAACTGTCGAGAACATGGACACCGATGCCGAGGGCCGCCTCGTGCTCGCGGATGCCCTGAATTACGGGGCAAAGAAATTCGGCCCGAAGTTGATAATGGAATTTTCCACTCTCACAGGCTCGATTGTAAGCACCTTCGGCAGCCATGTTGCCGGCCTGTTTGCGAATTCTGCGGCAAAGGAAAAAGGGTTCGAGAAAAAAATGTCTGAAGCGGGCCTTGAGACTTATGAGCGGGTCTGGGAACTTCCATTGTTCGAGGAATACCTCGACGAGGTTTCGGGAGAGCGCTCGGATTTCAGGTCGCTCGGGAAGACGAGGTACAACGGCGCTATATTCGGCGCGGCGTTCCTGTCAAAATTCGTCGAGGACAAGCCATTCCTGCACATCGACATTGCAGGCACAGCACACATAGAAGAGGCAAAGGATTACATGCCAAAGGATGGGACAGGGTTCGGGGTGCGGTTGGCGGTCGAATTTTTGAAGAAAATATGAATTTTTTGGATGACTTATTTATTATTGCATTAGATTCCAAGAATCTGCCTCACCCTCGCCTTTTGAAGGCTTAGCGGATAAACTTCCAGAAACTCTGGTGTTCCTCTTATGGGATCAAAATAATGTATGAATTGCCGTTTCCCAAAATAGTAATCTTTTATCCTGCCATACACCTGATTGAGCCCTTCCAGATGAATCAGGAATACTTGTGCCCCTGCTTTTACCCTTTCCATGTTTTGGTGAAGGAACTCGCATAAC
This sequence comes from uncultured archaeon, assembly GCA_902386385.1. GTDB lineage: Archaea > Iainarchaeota > Iainarchaeia > Iainarchaeales > Iainarchaeaceae > CABMIU01. The sequence goes on along the minus strand of CABMIU010000062.1, from coordinate 12,763 downwards.
AGGAATTCTGAAGGCGGCATGCCATTTAGGTTTTTTTGCAGTTATTCATATTTTTTCCCTGCCTCTTCCAAGGCAGCCAGCTTCTCCTCCAAGCTTCCAGTGCGGAACCTCCGCTCCCGCTGGATAGAATTAATTAAAATCCCTGGCTTCCCTGATTTTATGAGTTGAGAATAATCTCCCTGCCCTTCCTTTTCTCCATAAACCCTTATGTCCCCAAAACACAAAGTGGCAATTGGCTCCTCTCTCTGCTCATGGTTTCTGAAAATTACAAGGTGCGGCCTACCTACTAACGACCCATCAAAATATTGCCAATTCGGTAGTCGCGATACATTATATTTTGCTGTATTCAGCCCGTCTTTGTAAAATGTCGGGGAACCTGAAGCCCTCCTCGCAAGGTTAGGGGCCAACAGGACTCTCCTGTGCTCAGGCAATTTCCGCCTTTCAATTCTTATAGGCAGCATGCTTAAACCATTTTTTTATACTCTTCCGGCGCGTCCTCTGTGAATTTCTTCATTCCTTCCTGTGTAAGCCTATGCGAGGCAATTTCCTTCAGCACGCCAAATGGCATTGTGCATATGTCTGCCCCAGCGATGGCACATTCCCTCGCCTGCCTCGCGTTGCGGACGGAGGCTGCAATTATCCGGCTCTTTATGCCATGAGTTTTGAAAATTTCAGCTGTTTGCTTGACCAAGTCAACGCCGGACACGATTCCATTGTCCTCAAGGACATTTCCGTCCTTTGAAAGGCCTTTTGCGGGGTAGTAGTCCTCTTTGCCAAACTGAATCCCGTTTTCCTTGCGCAGGAGGTCGTCAATCCTGCCGCAGAACGGGCTAACGAAATCTGCGCCTGCCTTGGCCGCGGCGAGGGCTTGCTCAGGGGTGAAAATGAGGGTGCAATTCACGGGTATTTTTGCCTTGTGCAGTTCCTTTATGGCAATAATCCCGTCGAATTCCTTTCCCTTCTCACCAGGGAAGCAGGGGTTGACCGGAATCTTTATGTTAAGGTTCTTGTTCGCGGCTTTAAAATTCTTGTAAATCCTCTTGCCCTGCATAACCATGCCCTTTGCGTCAAGGGCGGTGACTTCAATGCTCACAGGAGACCCTTTCGCCGCCTTGAGAATTTTCCTGATGTACAGCTCAAGTGTTATTTTTTCCCCTTTGGCCTGAAGCTCCTCGACAGCCTTCTTCACGAGCGAAGGGTTCATTGTGACGCCGTCGCAGATACCTGTGCGGAAAGAGAATTCGATTTCAGGAAGGATTGCCGAGTCAAGGAAGAATTTCAATGGAACCACCAAGCATTGATTGGAGACAAATATTTAAATTACCGAACCAGTCCGGTTTCCGCTTTATGGTACAGTGCTCAGGACAGGCTTTGCATAATAATTGACTCTAAATCTTGATTTGTTGTGCGGAGTAGTTTTCTGCACAATAATCGACTTGAATTCCAAGTTCGTGGATTTCCTGAATTAAGACCGCGATGTTGTAGCAGAGAACTTTCACAAGTATTTCGTTCCTCATGCCCGTCATATTCTTGCATCTGAGGTTGTTTCCAAATTTAATCTTCAGTGAATGGAACACAGACTCTACATTACTGCATTTGTGGTAGTGTTCCATGAACTTTTCTCTATACAACATGAAGTATTCGTACATCTTGCGCCAAATTTGGCTGTATCTCTTACCTGTGGCATTGCTTCTGAATGGAATGTATGCAATGCCTCCTATTCCTTGAACTGTTTCAAGGTTATCACGGCTAGAATATGCCTTATCGGCTGACACTTCCTTGATTTTGAAATTTTCTCCTGTTTTCCTGACAAGCGTTGGAAAGAGTTTGGTATCTGCAACATTCTTGTCAGTTATCTCAACGCTGGTAATTATGTGGGTTTTGACACCGCTCATTAGGTGGCATTTTACCCATTGCCTTGTGTCTGTTTCTTTTCCCCATTTGTGGTCGTACCATCTTGAAAATATACTTGTGGAAAAGCCAGAGCTATCAACTGCGAAATCTTCCTCAATCTGCTTGAGAGGGAGCGATGACAATTCAATAAGCTTTTTTAGAATCGGCGTCATCTGAGGGTCATTAAAGTAGTTCAGAAGGGTATTGAAGTGCGGAACTTTCTCGATGAAGCCATTTCTTTTAAGGAGTTCCAATTCCGAGACGGCTCTCCTACTTGAGAGACTAGAGTAAATCTTCACAGCGCATGAGAAAATCATGTCCCGAAGCTCGTTGTTAGGGTGGCCTTTCCTCTTGCGATACTCGACATTGAGCATAGCGAGCATTTCAACAAGAATTTTGGCAAACATCTCCTTCTCAGAAGTCTTGGCTTGATTGTAGGCCTGCCAAACCGGTGAATAAATGCCGTCTTTTTCAGAAGGCTTTGAATCAGAAGCCAAAGCCATGAAAGAATCAAGCTCGGTCTTCTTCGTCTGCTCATTAGAAGGGTGGCCCTTCTCAGTAGTCATGAAGACATTGCCACAATTCCTGCACTTACAAATCCAAAACAAGATGTTTTGCATTTTGCGAGACCTAGCATGAACCGTGTTCCGAGACTCGCAATTAGGGCACATTGGGAATTCGTAAACTGCTATTTTGTTTTCATCTTCTTGCATACTTTACACACTATACACATTATATGGCGAAAGATATTTAAATGTAAGGTGTGTATTGTGTGTATGGTTTGGAGAACGAACATCAGCTTGCCGGATGGAGCCAAAGAGTTTGTGGAGAAAAATGCCATTAAATTAAGCCAATTGACGCTTATTGCCCTCAAAGAACGAGGGTTTAAGTCGAAAGAATAACGTTTTAAGAAGAAAGGCAGCATACTTCTGTAATTACCAAATTCAACAATTGCTCGCAGTCCCAGCAGTTCAACCCATTTACTATAGCTCAGGGCTCCTCGTGCCAAAAACTTCAGCTTCTTTTTTTCACCTTGCCAACCCCCGCTACCATTCCTAACGCGCGAAGGACATTACAATTAAAATTGCTTCTTATTATAATACTATGCTCACGTCAGGTAATTTTACTGTTTTTTTCCTGACGTGAACAAGGTTCAAAGCATTTCAGCAAACTAAAAATGCGCCCGATGTATTTTTAAATGGTTTCACGTTATTTTACTTCAGTTGGTGGTTATAATGGCAAGACCTAAAGGAAGCAAAAGTATCGGCGTTCCGCCCATTTCAATAAAAGAAGCAGTAGATTTAGTAAAAACCGCTTTTGGAAAAATCGGGTATAATGAATCGTCCTTCAAAGAGATGGCTGCGGCTTGTGGCCAGCCCGCAGGAAACGCAATTAAGATATTCGGACATATTGACAAACAATTTGGTTTGCTAGGTAAAACACCCCAAGGGCTTTGGAAAATAACTGATTTGGGGAGACGTGTAGCAAAAGGGGAAAAGGCAGCTATAAAAGAAGCGTTTGAGAGAAACTTGATTTACAAGGATTTGTCTCATAATTTCTTTGGAAGGAATGTCACTGTGGGAGCAGTGGAAACTTACTTAAGAGCTAATTATAAGCAAGGTGAAAATACCCCCTATATTGCCAAGAAGTTTATTGAAGCTAAAGAGTATCTAAAGAGCCTCAACATAGCCGAAAATAATACAGAGAAACTCAATGAAGATATTGAAAACAATTCTACACTCCCGGCAGTCATTAAATTATTCCAGCTTAAGTATGCACTAAACCCCCCTGAAAAAGAAGAAATATCGAAAATTGTTGAAAGTCTTCAAGACGAGAAAGGTCTCCAAGACGATACGTTGAAAGCGTTGATTAATCAAATGATTTCAAATAAAGATAAAGAAGAAGTTCTCAAAGTTTTGACTCAAACACTCTTTGTTATAGTTTCTAAAAAATATGGAATAGATTTTTCAGAAGAAGAGAAATAATGTGCAGAATCGCACCGGCATTGAACCCCCTAAAAGCTTTTAATCAATCAATGTGTTATTTTACCATATGGCAAAGCAGGGCATCAGTCTTTTTAGCGGGGGAGGAGTCGCCGATAAGGGATTGACTGAAAATGGCATAGGCCTAATCTTGTCGAATGAAATAGTTGAAGAACGTGCGGCATTAATTAAACTAAATTACCCAAATTCAAAAGTTTTTGTTGAAGATATTTGGAAATGCTACCCTGAAATAGTCACATACACAAAATGGAAATTGCAAGGCAATGAATTATTTGTTATGCTTGCGACACCACCTTGCCAAGGCATGTCCCAAAATGGTGCGGGAACTTTATTAAGCAATATAAGAAAGGGCAAAAGACCTGAATTCGATGAAAGAAACAAGCTTATCATACCTGCCTTGAAAGTCGCTGCCAAACTCCAACCTGAATGGATTTTATTCGAAAATGTCCCAAACATGAGAAATACAATTATTGAAGATGAGAATGGAAATGCAATTAACATAATCGAGTTGATTAGGGAATGTTTGCCTGAAGCATATGTTGGCCAAGAGTATGTAGTGGAAATGGCAGACTATGGTTTGCCACAAAGAAGGAAACGCCTTATAACCATTTTTACAAGAAATGAAAATGCCAAGAAACTTTACAATAAAGGAATTCAGTTAATCCCGCCAAGAACACACGACAAATACGCTGATGCAGGATTATTGCCATGGGTAAATGTTGGGGTTGTACTCGAAGGATTCGAACCGCTTGATGCAAAAGATAAGGAAAATGCGATTTCTAAAAAAAACCCATTGCATAGAGTGCCCGTATTAGATAAAAAAAAGTATGAATGGATTAGGCATACGCCCAAGAATTCTTCTGCGTTCGATAATCAGTGCATTAACCCAAAGTGCATGTACAAGAATAACCAAGTTCATGGAGCCAAAAGGGATACCAGCGGAATAAACAAAGCAAACAAGGACACCCCCTTATTTTGTGCAAAATGCGGAGAATTGTTGCCACGGCCATATGTAGAAAGCAACGGCAAGAAACGTATAATGTCGGGATATACAAGCGCATACAAAAGAATGTCATGGGAATTGCCAGCCCCTACCTTGACACAGAATTTCATATATCCTTGTTCAGACCATAAAATACACCCACAACAAAACCGCGTCCTTTCTTATGCAGAGGCAGCGAAACTCCAATCAATTAGCGACTACAATTACAAATGGGGAACAATAGAATACAAAGGCAAATCATACAAAATCGCCCCATTTAGCCTTATTAAGGATGTGATAGGTGAAAGTGCCCCGCCGTTGTTTTTTGATTTGCAAACAAAATGGATTCAAAAACTCAGCAGTGAAGGTACCGAAAGAAAGGCAAGCATTCTGAGTTACGCTAATGCTAAAATTTAACCTGAAATTTATGTGAAAAGAAATCAGAGTATTTTTTTTCTTTTATACAAAAAACCCAACCTTTTCCAAGCTTTTTAGTAGCAGATGCTTTCGTAATACAAACATTTGTCGTGTGGCCACCACCAACTCGTGGCACCGTATTTGTAAAGTCGCTAGGGACAAGGTCATTTGCATAGAATGCCGCCAAAATCTTTGGCGATTTTTCTATGAAATCCCAAAAAAGCCCAAGCAGATTATTTATTTTATCGTGGTGACCTTTCCAGCAAACCCCTGTAATGTTATTCATGCGTTGTGCCCCTACAGGTAGCTCGTGCGTCACACCATTCTCAAGATTTCCACAAGATGCTTTTACTTCAACACCTCCATGCGGGAATTGGTCCCAAAAAGTTTGTTTCCATTGCTCGGATTTTGACTTTAGGTACTTTGCAGGAACCAAGTCAGGGTGTCCTGTTTGGCTTGGATTTTTGCCAAGATAGTCTATGCTGTCACTGACTTTTCTTATGAAAATTGCGCCTACGAAAGCGCTGGCTTGTTTCTTATCAATTACGTCAAAAAGTTCGACATTAGCCTGCTTTAGGAAGGACACATTCAATTTGCCTATTGTATCATTAGTTTGAATTGCGGCATCTAGCAGGTCTTCTGGCTCAAAAGCGGTTCCATCCTTATCGAACCGATGTTTAATTGGGTCTTTAACATTAATGAAAAAGTCATTTTTTGTCGGAGACATGTCTAAGGAATATTGCTACAAACTTTAATTAATGTGCAGGCTTTACATTTAATGATCAAAAGCCGATTGTTGTGCAAAGCCCTCAGGACAGGTTAGTTTAAATATTTCCGCTGCCTATTTGCTTCGGCATGCCAAAAGTAGTTTTCTTCGACCTGTTTTCCGCCCCGCTCCCATATCTTGCCCTCAAAGACTCGCTGGAAAAAAACGGAATTGAATTTGAAATAATTTCCCTTGCAAAAGAAGTAAATAGGGGAATACCAATGTCATCATCAAAATATACCGCGGTTTCCGTGCGCCGCTCGGTCTATGAAATAGAGAGGAAAATCGAACGCATCAGGCCACAGCTCTCCGGCACAACAATGTTTGGAATCACTTTTTATGATTATGAACTCGCGCATAGGCTACTTGTTCCCGTGTCGCGGTTGATAAAAGAAAAATTTCCCGAAATCCCGCTTGTTGGCGGAGGGCCAGCTTTCAATTCAAACCCGCGGGGCTACTATGTGGATGGAAGGCTTGATTATGCATTCCGTGGCGAGGCTGAAAAAGGCCTTCCCGCCCTTGTCAGGGCCTTAGCCGCCGGTAACAGGGAAATGCTTGGTTCTGTGCCGGGCCTTATTTGGCGCAGGGGCAATGAATTGGTAGTGCCCAGCAGGCCATTTATTTTGCCGCTTGAAGAAGTAAAAAAATCCAGATTTATTTACACTCGAAGCAAAAATGGCAGGGTAATGACCTACATGGAGCGAGGTTGCCCATATGCCTGCTTATTCTGCAGTGTAATGCGCAGGGGCAAGCCTGTTCCGCTTGAGGATGATGAAATCATTGCAGGATTATTGCATCTTGCCCGCGACCATGAAATCAAAGGGGTGCAATTTACCGATGACAATCTGTTCTATGACAAGGAAAGGGCTTGTCGTTTATTTGCCAGGATTATTAACCAGGGGCTGCACAAAAGGTTCAAATTTACAAGCATGGCCACCGTGAATTCATTCCTTACTGAGGGAAAGGACGGGAAAATGCATGTCGATGTTGGTTTTATGGAATTCATCAAGAAGGCGAATGTAACAGCCATTCGCCTTGGCACCGAAATGCTTGATGACAATATTTTGAGGGAGCTGAAGAGAGCACCCTACACTGCAGTGCAGGCAATCAAGGTAAATGATGCCCTAAGGTCTGCGGGAATAGAAGTGGGAAATTTCATGCTTGCAGGAGGGATTGAGACACGGGCTGTCGATTTCCTGAGGTCTTATTACAATGCAACGGCGAAAAATGTGCGCCACCGCGGATTTTACTATCCCTTGACAATGATAAGGGGATATAGGGATTCTCCCCTTTACAGGAAAGCTGCACGTGAAGGCGCTTTGCTCTCAGAGTGGGGAGATGCGATTTCTGGTCCACAGGCAGTGGGCACGGAACCCCATTATATCGCCCCAAAACAAGCTGAACTAAGGACCTTCTTTGCAAGGCACCTTGCAGGAGGTAAAGATCAATTCTCGACACAGGATTTGGAGGATGTCGCGGCATTTGCAAAAACAGTTGCAGGCCATGACCCAGGCATTCCACCGCTGGAGAGAAAAATGAGGAAACTAATAGGGATAAGGAAGGCAAGGGAAAATGATTTGCGTGCAAGGGAGTTGTATCTGTTCGGCAGGCTGACACATGCAATTCTTGATAGCAAAGGGATTGAGTTCAACAATGCGAATGTCAACAGACTTATTTCAGACCCTGATTTCTTAATGAAAACAATCCCTTTACTAAACGAATATGCCAAAAAACACCAGCAATTGTCAAGGAACATCGAAAAACTCAAAGGCAGGGCACGACTGCAGGCAATAAAGAAACTGCGCGATACAACCAGCTTTGGAATGCATTTCCAGAGATTGTAATTGCAAAATGAATTCACTGCCTTGCCCTTTGGTACAGTTCCTCGGCCTTTTTCCAGTTGATGACATTGAAGAATTCCTTGACATATTCCGCCCTGCGGTTCTGGTACTTGAGGTAATACGCATGCTCCCACACATCAACGCACAGGAGGGGCTTTTTCCCAATTGAAAGCGGGCAATCCTGATTCGGCAGGGAAAGCACTTCCAGTTTTCCCTTGTCAAGCACGAGCCATGCCCAGCCGGAGCCGAAATGGTTCACCGCTGCATTGGAGAATTTTTCCCTGAATGCCTCGAAGGAGCCGAATTCCTTTGCAATCGCCTCCGCAATCGCTGAGCCTGCAGGCGGAGCCCCGCCTGCTTTCGGGGCCATTATCTCCCAGAAAAAACAGTGGTTGAAGTAGACTCCGCCATTGTTCCTTACCGCAAGCCGTATTGGTTCCGGCACGGCATTCAGGTTGGAGAGCAGGGCTTCGATTGTCTTGCTCCTGTATTCGGTGTTTCCGTCAAGGCTGGTATTCAGCTTGTCGGTGTATGCCTGGTGGTGCTTGTTGTAGTGAATTTTCATTGTTTGGGAATCGATGTAAGGCTCAAGGCTATCATAAGCATAGGGCAGCTTCGGGAGTGAGAATGACATAAAAGTACCTCCAAATTAACCAATGTTAATATACTTAGCTGCAAAGCATTTATAATGCTTGGGGCACGTTAAGCCCGACAGAATTCTTTATCATTAAATACCGCGAAAGTTCCGCCTTCACGTTGCCCGAGCATACATGGTCATGGTGCCTGAAGCCGCCGCCGAACGTATGCGGAATGTGCATCAACTCGTGGATTATTGTTTCGACCTGCTCTTGCTCCGGCTGCCTGTCGAATTTCTCGGAAATGAGCTCAATCACATAGAAACTTTTCTGCTGCCGCATGCCGAGCATCATCACCTTCCCCATGCAGTGTATGCGCGCGATTGTGCGCCTTGTTTTCGAGCCAGCGGAGCGCACAACCGCAAGTCGTTCCGGGATGACCCACGCATAGCCAAGAACTTTGGCAATCTGCCTCGCTTTCTCGGTCCAGCCATTGTCGAATGCATATTTCATGCCATGAAGTAAATGGGTTTGCAATAAAACACTTTTGGATGCCCGTGCATTATGGCCCGAATGGAAAGCAAAAACAAGAAACTCGGCGGAAGCTCCGAGGCCAAAAATGCCCTTGTGGAAAGGGCGGGCAAGGCATTGGCGATATTGAAAAGGCTCTACCCCTGCCATGGCACCGCCCTGAAACATGGCTCGGTTTTCCAGCTCAGCGTTGCGGTAATCCTTTCGGCCCAGTGCACGGACGCGATGGTGAACATTGTCGCAAGAGAACTGTTCAAAAAGCTCAAAAGCCCGGAGGACTTTGCCGCGGTGCCTCAAGGCGAACTGGAAAAACTGATTTATAGCACAGGCTTCTACCGCGCGAAAGCCAAAAACCTGAGGGCAATGGCGAAGGCACTGCTGGAAAAGCACGATGGAACAGTCCCGAAGACAATGGGCGAGCTTGTAAAACTCCACGGAATAGGCAGGAAAACCGCGAACATAATTTTAAGCGAGGGTTATGGCATTGCCGAAGGCATTGCGGTTGACACGCATGTGAAAAGGCTCTCGGTGCGGCTGGGGTTTTCAAGAGGGAAGACACCGGAGAGGATTGAGCGGGACCTGATGGCATTGCTGCCGAAAAAGGATTGGGGCGAGGTTAACGGGCTGCTGATAATGCACGGGCGCGGGGTGTGCACTGCAAGGAAGCCGAAATGCGCGGAGTGCGTGCTGAATAGGATATGCCCAAGCGCGTTCATGTTCTGAAACTTTTTATGGCTTGGGCATGAACCTATTAATAATTCTTTTGCAAATAAAAGGAATCATGGAAGAAAATACCTATGACACTGCTTTTACTAATGCCTCAAAATCACCGCCTGCATTTGCAGGGGTGCTTGTTGACTGGCATATCGGCCCGAGGGAAATAACGGCAACAATCATTGACTTGATTGCAAGGGAATTTCTCGGAGTGGGCGGCAACAAGGTTTTTATTACAGGAAAAAGCACTGGGTTGCGAGATTTTGAAAAAAAATTCATTGCACAATTGTTTGTTGGAAAACAGAGCCTGCAATTTGAAGAAGTCCAAGAAATTGCTTATAAAAAACTGTCAAATGAACTTGTCAGGACCATTTGCGGGGGGCTCATAGACGAGGGCCTTGTCGACAAAGGGTTCCAGAAAAAACTTGCAATTGCCGTAAAAACATCCATGGAAGAAACTATCGGGCGTGACTTTAAAATGCCAAAAAATGCACAGGTTATTGTTTTGCCTGAATGGATTTTAAAGCCGATATTCACGGTAATCGGGATGCAGCCCGTTATAGACTCCATAGAAAAAAAGGCATTGGGGAAAATGGGCGGTTCTTATGAGGAGGCACTGCTAACCGAAAAAGGGAAAAATGCAAAAATGGAAGCATTGGCGCTAAAGGAATTCATGACAAAATACCAAATGGCTGAAGACAGGCTGGCAAACGAACTTGTCGGGCATGCAATATCCTTTGGCATCGGGAAAACATGGATGCAAAAACTTGGAGGAAAAAATGCCCAATTGGCAAAATTTGTTGAGCAATTGGAAAGCAATGAAGAAAACATGATGAAATTCATTGACATGGACGCATACTTGAAAGCATTCCAATAAATGGCCAAGCTAATAGGGCCAGATTCAGCAGGGCAACAAAATTTGCATTGCATGCCCGATACATGACGGCATTAACGCACCAAATGCCTTAAATCAGGTAGATATCCTAATTGTTCAGAGTGGTTGAATGGAAAAGAGCAAAAGGAATAATTGGAAAGCCAGCGGCAAAAAGCCGCTGATTTCAAAGGATATGCCCATCGGTGAAGTCGTCTCGAAGTGGCCTGAAACCGGTTCTGTGATGGCGGAATATGGCCTACACTGCATAGGCTGCCACATAAGCCCTTTCGAGAGCATTGAGGCGGGCGCAGTTGCCCATGGCCTCGCTCAGAAGCAGATTGGCGAAATGCTGCAGAGAATGAACGAGGTTGCTTCGCGGGACGATTCCGCCAAAGGGGAGGGCATAATTGTTTCAGATTCGGCAGCAATGAAGTTCAGGGAGCTGATGCAAAAAGAGGGCAAGGAAGGCTGGGGCCTGGAGCTTTCAATGGAGCAGGAAGGCTGCTCCGGCCAGGGCTGCGTAATAGACTTTGCCGAAAAGCCGGGGGCGGGGGAAATCGTGCTCGAGGCAAAGGGCATGAGGATTTTTGTGAGTGAAACCGACAGGCAGAGGGCGAACGGCATAAGGATTGATTATACTGAAGGCACTGGCGGAAGCGGATTTCGGATATTAATGCCAAAGGGCTGATTCACCAACTTGTGACGCCCCGAGGCCCAAGCAAAAAATAGTTAAATGCGGCGGCGTGATTCTTTAAGTGGTCCCATGAAGCTGAAGATGAAGCTCACAAAAACGAAGCCTGAAACGCACGACACAAAAACGCTCACTTTAGAGTCAGCCGAGAGGCCCGATTTCAAGCCGGGGCAGTTCTTCATTGCCGAGTTCACTCGCCCTGAAAAAATCCCGAAGAGGTCCTACTCGGCATCATCCTCGCCGACAAAAAAAGGCGTTCTGGAATTCACTGTCAAGGCAGTGCAGGGGGGCATAGTGTCAAATCTCCTGAATGGCGCAAAGCCGGGTGAGGAATTCATTGTTGACGGGCCTTACGGCCACTTTTTCTTTGACGAGAAGGAAATGCCGCAGATTGTAATGCTCGGCGCAGGGTCGGGGATAGCCCCGTTCAGGTCTATTTGCAGGTATATAATTGACAAAAAACTCAAGACAAAGGCAACGCTGGTTTACTGCAGCAGGACGCTTGAGGATATAATATGCCACGATGAACTCATTGAATTCAGCAAAAAAATGAAGGGATTAAAGCTCGTGATTTCCCTCTCACGCGAAGAAAGGGAAGGTTACCACTTCGGCAGAATTGACGATGCAATGGTAAAGGGAATCACGGCAAAGAACAAGGGCGCTTTCTATTTCATATGCGGCCCGCCGCAGATGGTTTCAGGCACGGAGGGAATGCTGCTCGCGAATGGCATTGCAAAGGAAAGGATAAAGAGCGAAAAATACGGCTGAGCAATGGCAAGTCTTGGCTGGGCTGCTGACAGGAACCAATATTAATTCCTTTCGCCTTCTATGGTTGAAAAACCCTTTTCCTTTCTCTTGATAAGAGAAAGTAAAAGTTGATCAAAAGGAAAGAGAATCGCTCACGCAGAAAAAGCCATACCCTTTAGATTACAATGAAAAAAAAATCCGGCGATGTGCTTAAAATGGACAACAGGAAAGCAAAGAGGATTATTGAGGCAGCGCTATTCACCGCCCCGGGGCCGGTGGAAGTGAAGGAGCTGGCGCGAATCATTAATATAAATATTGCCGAGGCACGCGTTCTCGTGAGCGAACTCATCCATGATTACGAGGCAAAGGACACTGCCCTAGATATAAGGGATGAGCATGATGGAGTGAGGATGACTGTCAAGCCCCAGTATGAGGGTTTTGTCAGCCACATGGCGGCCGCACCTGAACTGCACAAGGGGATAATGAAGACGCTCGCATATGTCGCATACAAGCAGCCGGTGAAGCAGTCCGAAGTAATCGGGTTCAGGAACAGCAAGGCTTACGAGCACATAACAACGCTCGTGGAAAAAGGTTTTTTGCGCAAGGAGAAGCGCGGCATAACCTATGTGCTTTACACCACGCCAAAATTCAGGGAATACTTCGGCAAGGGAAGCGAATCAGGGAAAAATAATAGCCAGCAGGGAAAACCCGCCGCACCTGCAGCTGAGG
>CABMIU010000061.1 GCA_902386385.1 uncultured archaeon | reverse complement strand
CGGCGGATTCTCGAACTACAACAACTCGCGCTACGGCGCCTTTGACCCTTATGCATCGAATTACGGCTACGGCCAGGGCATGCCTTCATGGCTCACTCCCGCGGGAACAGGCGGGAACAGGGCGCCATACGGTGCGAATTATTATGATTACTCCAACCCCGCTAGCTACAATTCCTCCAACCAGGGGTCTTACTCCGCATACCAGAACTCCTATTACCCTAACTCAGCCGCATACCAGCCGTTCTCCAACTACAATTCGTCCTACATGGGCGTTGCAGGGGGAATGGGCGCGTATTCCTCCACGTGGAACTGCGGCCAGGGGGGTTTCCAGGTAAGGAACAACTGCACATCCGCAGTCGAGCTTAGCTTTGAGGCACCGGCGGGGATACTGCCGCGCAACAATGTAACGAGAATAGACCCCGGGAAGACAGGGAATGTCGCAATCGAGCCAACGAACTTCTTCGGGATGTATCCGCTTGACGTGAAGGCAAAGACGGTCGAGAGCAACGAGCCGGCCGTGACAGTGAAAAGGGTAATGGTGAATGTTAGCAACGAGTTCGCAAAGAACTACAGGGACTGCATCTCAATCGACCCCGCGGGGACGATATCCTTCAACAATTTCTTCGGAAAGCCTTCGGTGCTGAAGATAATGAACAAATGCTACGGCCAGGGCGTATTCATGTCGGAGGATGCCTCGGCAATATCATTCGTGACGACATCCGTGATTACGCCGACGAACGAGGACATGACCAAATTCAGCCAGCCGACTCCGGCTGGAACAGCGGGAGTAACAGCAGGCCAGACAGGACCTCCAGGTGCGGGCGGCCAGCCGCAGGGAACAGGCGTTGCGGGCCAGGCAGGAAGGCAGGGGCCGCAGGGATACGCAGGAACCCCGGGCACTCCTGCAGGAATAGGACAGTCCTATCCTCTCAATAATTACCAGCCGCAGTACTCCAATCCACAATTCGGGAGCCAGTTCGGCGGCATCATACAGAGCATAGAGTTCCTCGGGAGCGACTACAAGACAACGCCAGATGGCAGTGTTACCCAGATACTGAGTTTCAACCTGATAAAGAACGTGCATGAGTACAGGAACAGCGCACCTGACCCGAAATTCTTCTCAAATAACCCGTTCTACAACGCGGGCAACCTCAGGTACTTTGCGAGTTCGGGGTATTATGCCGTGAATGCACGAGCGATACTTTACGTGAGGTTCATGACGCCCGGCGGGATGCAGCGCTCCGTCACCTTCCCGGTTACACTGCAGGACTTCTGGCCCCTGCTCGAGTACGGCGAGAAGCTCTCCGAGAAATTCGTCACATACGGCAATTACAAAGTCGACCCGGAGAACTGCATTAACCTTAACTCGCTTGACTTCACCCGCCTTAGGTATGTGCCAGCAACCGAAACACTCAGGACAATCGAGCAGACGCCCAACCTCTTCAACCTCTCGGAAATAAATGGCTGCGGCAGCGCTGATTACCTCGACCTCCCGCTCAGCACATTCGAGGAAAAAACAGGCCTCAAAATGGTTGTATCGAAAGACGCGGAGTACTACCACGAGCTGGCCATTACGTTCAACACGGACAACTGGAACGGCCAGAAAACGGAGTTCACGTTCAGCCAGCTAGCGACAGTGAAAAGGGCTTTCGCATCAAAGCCCGGCGGGAAACTAATAGTAACGATAAAAGCCAATGTGGATGGGGACAAGGCAACGCAGGACAAATGGCAGGCAGCCCATCCAGGACAGACGCCAGTCACGCAAGGCGGGAAAGGAGATTTGAAATGCAAGGACGGCTCAAAGCCAGGGCCTGACGGAAAATGTAAAGATGGCTCAAAGCCTACAACCGGAACTGGAACAGGCGGGGGAACTGGAGGCGGCACAGGACCGGGAACGCTTGCAGCGGCAACACCATGCACCGTTGACGGCAAGGAAATCGGCAGGACAGGGGCTGACGCTTACTTAGCTTACGGGTTCCAGCACGTGAAATACAAGTGGGGCACGGACCCGAATTCAGCAGTGAAAAACACTTTCGTCCAGAAGAACGAATGCGACGCAAACACTTACACTGCTGAAGGCACGGCAATGCGCAGCCTCGATGCCACGGACGACAGCGCTGTGCTGTTCTGCGACGCATTGCAGGCGAGCATCTCGCTCTCGCAGAAATTCAGTGATGCGAACGAACTCGCTGAAGCGGTGAAGGCGACGGGAGAATCCGCACCCGGCAAGAAGGACGGGGTTGGAACGTGCAGGGAAGACAACAGGAGCCCATATTCAATTGCCAATTCATTCAAATGCAAGGAAACAGGAAATATGACGCTTGACAACCTTTTCAGGTATGCGCTCAGCCAGAGCCAGTACGGGGACTTCCTCGGGCAGGATGGAAAACTCGCTGACCTGGGCGGAGAGGTAAAGCCGAGGGTAAAGAATAAGGCTGACCAGAAAAAAGCGGAAGACCTGCTGAAGAACCTGAACGGGAAAAACCCTTCAGCGGATTTCGTGCAGAACAAGAGCATAATTGACAAGGCCAGCGAACTCATAGGCCTCCTCGACTTTGACGCGAGCAGTCATGCGACCCCGGACGGAACCGGCATAGACCTGGAGATTAGCGGCTGGGCAGGCACGGGGGATGATGCACTGAAATATTATGCCAACCCTGACGAGATAGGGGCGAGCAAGCTTTCGGACAATTGGTATTTATTGAGTATAGGATACTACGGGTTGCTGAATGCCGCCCTGAAAGAATGCATAACGAACAATAATGCGGCTACGGAGTGCGATTACACATATAAGTTCAAAGACACCGCTGGCAAGGACGCGGAAACGACAAAGAAAATCTCGGCAAAGTTCCTGAACCAGCTGCTGCAAAAAGGCAAGTGGAAAATCATTGCATGGAACGACCCGAAGCTCTCAGCCGAAACCGCGAAGGCAATAATGAAGAAAGCGAAATGGGAACTAGGCAAGTCAGTTGTTGACCAGAAAAGGAAAGACGCAGGGGGCAAGGCGTACGAAAGCTTCTACCAGTTCTACATGGAGAACATCAACCCGCAGATGTACTTCATGGAGGACAATTACTCGCACCAGTTCGTCGAACTGCTGAAGGCGAATGCTTCATATAAAGGGGTGTTCGGCGGACTTGGCGAGAACCAGATTTCGTTCCTCCAAAAAAATGACGACAAGGAAGACCTCAAAACGCACCCCGGAAAGTATGATGTGACCATGAACTACAATTGGGCAGAGAATGAAAAACAAAGCGAAGGCACAGATACAGATGTGGCACCGCCAATACCAATCATAAAAGCGCTGGCCACAATATTCAGCAACTACGCCCGCTTTGATGCCATTGGCGACGGAAAGAAATATGCAGGATACGCTGACAACGCATTGCTCCGCATGCCGATAGACGGCACGAAAATAAGCTGGGGCACCGCGTTCAACAGCACGGCCAAAGCCGGGGACAACCAGTATCTGCTATTCGACTTCGACAAAAGCAAGCCAACAGGCGAACAAGGCGTGCAGGCAATGCCTTCATCCAACTTCAAGACAATGGCACTGGATTACAGGAAAGATTACGCGTCCACCAGCACAGGGATGATTGCTTCAATGGACACCCTCAACAAGAGCTTCACTTTCTCGCCCTCGGACCCGGTGCTGCTCGAGGTGAACGTGAAAAAGGGCAGCAAGGACAAAGCGGCCGGATTCCTGTTCAGCTTCGAGAGCACGGACAATGAAGGCAAATCAGTTTCAATTCCGAAAAGCGGCATCACGTTCACGATGGCTTCCGACACGATAAGCGGCAGGCAGGGCCAGAAAACAAATGCAGAAACATCCAACGCAGGGGTGCTCTGCACAGAAATCACAAAGGACTATTCAGGAAACTATGACAGCATATTGTTCAGCACGGGAAATGCCGGAAGCGCGACAATGAAGGCATTGGTTTTCGTGCCGGTACAGTCGCCCGCGGAAACAACGGCAATAACGAACATCTGCACAAAGGATTCGGGAACAATGCAGGCGAATTACATCATGAACGGGATAAAGAGCGATGCAGTGCAGCTTTCAACAGGCACAAAACTTACGCTGAGCAAGGCCGGCGGGGACAGGGGCGCCAATTACAAGGAAGTGCACAACATCAGGAACCTTGTCTCAATGATAAAGGACAGCAAGGTCTGCATCAACACAAGCAACAACTATGAAGACGGAAGCCAGGCAATGGAGCTTTACTGGAATGCCGGCGAGCTGATGAAGGCTGGATAGGCAATATACCGGCATTGCAAAAAAAACTGTTTGGAAGCCCAATTGCACAATGATACTCTTATCGCATCACTTTTACCACAAAGTGATACTATTTTAGTATCACTTTAGAAAGTAACCCATCAAAACATAGCGGGCAACTGAATTCTACAATAGGCTGAACATCACCAGGCATAAAATCGGAATAGAGACAAAAAACACCAATATTAAAGCAGTTATCTCATGAATATCACAATGCGCATTAAAGATTCTGCATTGATTCCGCATTTGCTTGTTGCAAGCGGAGGCTGTTTGTGGCATGTCTGAATCCAAAACAATCGCATTATTGCTCGGCGCAATGCTTTATGCGATAGGGATAGCGTTCGTGAACTTTTACGCCGAGCCTTTCCACACTGCATTCATCACGCACCCGGCCCTAGAGCTCGCGGCGGTTTCGCTCGGGGTTTTTTTCCTCTCATCCTTTTTCTGGGGGAGGCTTTCATTTAGCCCCATGCTTTTTGCAGGAATATGGTTCGGGGGCCTTTTTCCGCAAAACCCGATTTATGTTTCGCTTGCAATGCTGCCCATGCTCTATGGCATCTGGGGCGGCTCGAAAATGGGGGAGAATGCGCACAGTGACTTCACGGGAGCAGGCAACCTCTTCGAGGAGAAAGGGATTTATTTTTCCGCGATAGCAATGCTCCTCGTGCTTTCGGCAGGGATAGGCCTGCTCTGTCCAGGCCTCGGCTTTGATACAATCATGGGGCCGGCAAGGGAAGCGCTGAAGCCGTTCGGGCTTTCCTGAGCACCACGGGCTTCAGTCCTTGGGCCTATGTCCGTGTTCTGAGCCAAAAAAAATCATTGCAAAGCAGGGCTTCGCCAAAGGCCAATCCAAAAAAAACATCCAAGCCGAAGCGGAAATGCCTGCGCCGGGGAGAAAATGCTAAGGCTTATATATTCTAACAAACAATGATTAATCGGCAATACTCACCCTATTGCACATTTGGCTCGGTTAACCGGTGATTCAATGGGCTTGCTCGACGGAATCCGCGAATTTTACTTTTCCTGCGAGGATGCATATTATGGTTTTCTTGACAAGGCCAACGAGAAAGTCCCGGTTTACGGCATCATCGACCCGATTGACAAGGTAGTGCCGAGCTTTGCGCTGATTGTTTCGGCAATAACCCTTCTTGTACTGCTCGGCATTTTCGCGGCAACGGGCGGCCTGCAGATTCTGCCGAATGACAGCCTGGCTGTTTCGGTCATGGGCTCGGATGGCAAGGGCATTTCAGGCGCGGTAGTGACTTTTTCGAAAGCCGGGGAAGACATTGAAAGCCTGACGACCGGCGCCACAGGAATCGTGTCAAAGGCGGGGCTGTCGGTCAATGATGAAATCGAGGTGCGTGTCGAGAAGGAATCCTACCTCACTGCAACGCAGACAATAAACATTGATGAATTACCGAAGGCGATAAGGGTCGAGCTCCAGAATGAAAGCGAGGCAATGGTAGAGAAGACGGTAAGGCTCGTTGATGAAATGGGGCAGGCAATCAGGGAAGCTGTTACAATCGAATTCAGGTGCTCAAACCCCTACGCGCCGAAAATAGAGAAGATAGAACTCGCGGCAATCGACAGGGGCGTCGGGAAGGTCAATGCGCCGGGCAACTGCGGAAACCTCACTGCGACAGTGACAGACAACGTGAAATACAACGACATTCCGGGAATCCAGATTACAAAGGAAGACGAGACAATAAGGCTGCAGGAAGCGGACACACAGGGCGAGAACGGGGCAATAACGGCAACGGTTTCGGACGCTGACGGAAAGCCTCTTGACGGCATACAGGTCAGCATTTACAAATTCTCGGAGCTTGCCGCGAATTCACAGGTTGGGCCGCTGACATCATTGTACACTTCCGGCGGGAGCGCAAGGTTCGAGGTTCCGGCAGGGAGCTATGTGCTGAAGGCATATGACCGGGCGGGCGTTTACGGCGAGGAAACATCGGAGAAGATAACTCTCGCAAACAAGGGGACAGGGCAGGCAGCATTAACGCTTTCTGAAACCGTCAAGGGCAGCATAAAATTCCTTGTCGTCAGCAAGGCTGACCAGAACAGGCTAGGGGATGCAAAAGTGAGGCTCTCTTTCGCCTCGGACGGCACGGAACTCTCAACGCAGAACACCAATGCATCCGGAGAGGTGCAATTCAGCATCTCGCGCGACGTTGAATACAACGCGGTTGTCGCGGCTGACGGATATGCAATCGCAAACCTCACAGGCATGAGGATACAGGCGGACGCGTACAAGGCCGAGCTGAACAAGTGCACGCAGGCCACATGCGGAAGCCTGAAAGTGAAGGTAACTGACCAGGACAATGAGCCGATGCAGAATGCGAGGGTCGCGCTTTATGACGCGAAAACCAATTCACTGACGGGCTTCGGGATGAGAAGCACTGACATAAACGGCATTGCAAAGTTCTACGGGATGAGCCTGGGCAATTATTACGCTTTCGCGTTCAAGGAAGGGTTTTCGGGAAGGAGCGATGCCGCTGCCTTTGACCCTTCGGAACAGAAGGACACTGAAAACCTTGCGATAAAGATGGAGGTCGGGGATGGCACAATACAGGTGAATGTGAGGGACTCTGACCTGAAGCCGGTGCCATTCGCGCAGGTCAGCGTGTTTGACGCCCAGACAAACAGGCCAGTGAAATCAGACCTCACCGACAACAATGGCTCAAAGGAATTCTCGCTGAGGGCGGACAAGAAAGTTTATCTGGTCGTGAGCAAGAGCGACGAGAAGGTTTATGCGAATTATACTACCGCGAAGAAGCCAATCATCCCCTCAGGGGTGCAGGCATTCGACGTTGTGCTGGAGAAGCCAATACTCAAGAGCAATATTGAATTGCTTTTCATGGGCCTCTACAAGGATGGGGCGAGAGCTACAAATGTAAAGGCCGGGGAGATTTATACTGCCAGGCTGAAAATGCTCATTCCGGAGGAGAAGGATTACAGGAGCGCGGGCATCCACCTGAGGACAGGCGACGACGTGCTCATGGAGAAGGACAAGCTCTTCATAAAAGAAGTGAATGCGCCGCGCACGGGCCAGACAAGGGCGACTTCCTTCGAGCCGGAGCAGAACGGGAAGGCGGAAGCTGATTACATGCCGACGGTTGATGACGCGAAATGGGTCAATGTTTACTGGCAGAGCGCGGCAGCCGGGGTTTACGAGATTGAGGCAGAGGTGCAGATAAGGGACAACGCCACAATAGGGGACAAGCTGCCTTTCTATTACAGGGCGTGGGGCGAGAAGAGGGACGGGGGCCTTGACAGGTTCCCGGTTGATGACACAGTCACGAAGGAGCTTTACTCGAACACGAAGCAGGAGATTTTCCAGGTCGATATTGTCACCCTGTGCGACGAGAAGTTCTGCTTTGCGGCCACGATAAGGGACGAGAACGCGGGCCTGACGGATTCAGTTACTGAAACATACAACACAAAGGTGTTCAACCAGTACAAGCTCACTTTCATAATAACCAACAATTCGGATGAGAGAATACACAACAATTCTGACGCCAGGGTAAGAAATCCTGACAAGAGCCTGAAGTTCTTTGATTACAGGATAACGGATGCTGAAACGCAGGAAACCGGGGGAATCCTGAATGACTTCGAGTTCCCGCGACTGCCGTTAGGCAACCTCGGCCCCAAATCCTCAATAAGGTTCAGTGCGGCATTCACCCCCCAGAGGGCGGGGAGCGGAACAATAATGATAACTCTCGTTTCAGACGAGGCAATCGTCTTCCAAAAGAGCCTCACGATAGCCGTTGCATCCCCTAACGAAATCGATGCGCAGGTCTCCCCTGAAACATTCCTGTCAGGAGTGGAGAATGACGTCACTGTCACGGTGAAGGATGCGGCAACGGGCCTCGAAATAAGGGATGCAATAGTGAGGGTTGTGGACAAGCACGGCAACCTCATTGATTCCGATTCAACGCTCGCGGACGGCACTGCAAAAGTGACATTGCCTGCGCTTTCCCCGGGGGAGAAACTGAGGGTCGAGATAGAGAAGCCGGATTACAATGTGAAGGTGCTTAATCTCGAAGTAAGCAGCGACCTGCTCGAGATAAAGCCTGACACTATAGGGCTCGGCATGAACACGAAGACAAAGCTCGAGGCGGATGAGAAATTCTCGATAAGGAACATCGCGCCGTATGCGCTGACAATAAAGGAAATTTACCTTTCAGGTAATTTCAGGAACGACATTGACATGGTCAAGGTAAGGGGCTGGCTCGACAATTCATACATGGGAATGGTCCTGCAGGCAGGGGAAAAGCAGGACATTCTCCTCAAAGGCTACATAACCGAGGATGCGAAGGCACTCCTTGAGAAGAAATCCTTTGATGCCGAGCTCGTG
>CABMIU010000060.1 GCA_902386385.1 uncultured archaeon | reverse complement strand
CATTTTCCGCTTTAAGCGCAGCAAAATCTTCATCCGAAACAAGCATGCTTCAAATAGGGAAAACCCCTATTTGGGGTTTTCGCATTAGAAAACCGAACAAAAAGCTAAACACTTACGAAAAAGGTTGTTTTTCATTTCCCGAAAAGGTTCCTTCATTTTTGCAAACTAACCTCAATCAGCTTCTTGGGGCTTTTTGTCAGCACTTCAAAACCATTCGCCTTAACGAGTACCGAATCCTCAATCCTTATTCCCATCCTGTGAGGGATGTAAATTCCCGGCTCAATCGTTATGATGTCCCCTTCGCGCAAGGAATGCCTGTGTTTCCTGCTGAGGCGCGGGTGCGCGTGTATTATTTTCTTCAGGCCGTGGCCCAGGCCGTGGCCGAAAAAGCGGGCATGGCTGCCCAATATTTTCCTTGAATACAGGTAAATCTCATGGCCTCCAACCCCGGCCCTTGTCTTCTTGATGCAAAGCATGTTGGCTTTCAGGACCTTTGCATAAATTCCCTTTTCTTTCGCGGTCGCCTTCCCGAAGCGAATTGTCCTTGTCATGTCCGAGCAGTAGCGGTTCACCCTCGCCCCGAAATCAATGACGCAGAATCCGCCTTCCGCTAGCTTTGAATTTGCAGGCCTGTGGTGCCAATCCACGGCGTTCTTTCCGATAGCAACGATTGTCGGGAAGGCCTTGCGCGCCCCTGCTTTTCTTATTTGCGAATCAATGAAACCGCTGATGTCTCTTTCCGTTTCGAATTTTCCCTGCCGCAGCCCCATGAGCAGGGCGGAGAAAATCCTGTCGTTGATTTTGCAAGCAGCAGTGATTGAACGGATTTTTACTCTGTGCATTTGGATCAATTCAAGGCGTGACCCTTGTCACTTCATAATAATTTATTTCGTTCTCCGAATCCACTACCGCGTTCAGGAGCTTTGTTTTAAGGTTGCCCGCGAGCCTAACCATGCGGGATAGCTCTATGAAATTGTACTTGTCGTCCTGTGCCGTGACATTGATGCACCACTGCGAGTGCGCCTCGCCCGGCTTTTTTCCGCGCGGGTACACGCGGAAGTCAAAGCCGAACTTGAACCCTGTTTTGACAACAAATCCCCTTTCGCGGAGGTCCCTGAAAACCTGGTATTTCAAATAAAAATTCTTTATTTTCCTGTCGGCGTGCTTCACAAGCGCGTCCTCGTCCACTGCCTCGCTTGTTTTGCTGTTCACAATGCCGAATTTTTCCTTTTCCGAGAGGTATAATGCCTCGAACAGGTCGAAAACTAGCTCGCGTTCCCTCTGCTCGCCGAAGCCGCGCTGCCTCAACGCGTCGCCGAGCCTCTTGTCCCTGCACAAAACCTTGTCGTCAACCAAAAGGGCCATGCTGATTTATATTGCTGAAAGGGTTATTAATCATTATACGGTCGGTTTATGCTTCAAAGAAACAAGGCACAGGGACATAGAGGCGTGTTTTCCCCATTTTGGGAAAGGGTTTTCCGTCCGGAGGGGGAACGCTTGCCAAACCGTGCTGAGCGGGAAGCCACAAAAGTACGGATTGGAAGGGTTTATGACCGGGAAGGCAGGTGGTTTGTTTTTGGCACGCCCAGCCACGCGGTTGAAGAAAAGCTTGGCTTTCCCCTGACTGATTACATTTTGCGCCAGATTGGTTCAAACGGCTTCAGTGAAAAGCACAAATTCGGCGTTTTGGAGCTTGGATGCGGAACCGCTGAAATGGCCGGGCATTTAAAGTCTAGGTTTGGTGAAAACATGCGCTATGTTGGCCAGGTCCTGGAGCGGACAAAGGGGATGCCTTATGCCGGCGTTGACCGGCTAATCGAAGGTGAAATAAGGCGCCTCGCCCCACGGGAGAACTTTGACCTGATTTTCTCAGGGGAATCGAGTGCCTTGCACCATACCTTGCTGAAGCAAACCGCCGTTGAAAAAATCATGCATTGGCTAAAGCCAGGCGGCCTTGCAGTTCTTGACATGGGCTGCACTCCGGATGGCGGCGCTTACTCCAACGGAATAAAGACGATTCTCCTGCAGAATGGCATAAGGGACTATACTTGGAATTCCTTCAAATTGACTTTCAGCAAACCCGCGCCAAGGCTGCCTGCTTGATGGCCATGGAATTTACTTCTGTTTTTGCCCTTTTTGGGGAAAGTTATTATTAAATTGTCCTAATCCGTTGTTTATCGGTGCTTTCATGGAAAAAATCGACCCCTGGGGCCAGTTCGCGGTAAAGGATTATGAGCACATTTTCAGCGAATTCGGGCTAGCGCAGTTCCCGAGGCATTTTGCAGTAGATCTCGACAATTTTATTTTCCAGCGCGGCGTAATAATCGCCCACCGCGATTTTGACAAGGTGCTCGCGAGGATAAAATCCAAAAAGCCTTTTGTGAACATCACGGGAATCGCGGCTTCTGGCCCTTTCCACCTCGGTCACAAGGTGGACATTGACCTGTTCAAGTTCTTCAAGTCGCAGGGTGCGAGGAATTACTTCGCGGTGTGCGACATTGACGCTTATGTGAGCAGGCCGGACGAGAAAATTCCTGACCTGCGCACTGCTAAGAAATGGGCTGTGCTGAACGTTGCGGATGCCCTTGCCCTTGGCCTCGAGAAGGAGGACATTTATGTCCAGTCCCGCAAGGGACAGAGGTATTACGAATTCGCATTCGAGCTGAGCAAGAAGATTACGAAGAACACTTTTGAAGCCGTGTACGGCCACGTTGATTTGGGGAAGGTTTCCGCGAACCTCCTGCAGTACGCTGATATTTTGCATCCGCAGCTCCCTGAATTCGGGGGGCCGTTGCCTTCAGTCACTGGAATTGGCCTGGACCAGGACCCGCATGCCCGCCTAACAAGGGACATCGCAAAGCGCCTCCCTTACAAGATGGAGGTGCCTTCGTTCATTTATTTCAGGCACCAGTCGGGACTCCAGCCCGGCCAGAAAATGTCGGCTTCGGTTCCTGAAAGTGCAATTTTCCTGAGTGACGACCCGAAAGCCGTGGAGAAAAAAATAAAGAGGGCTTTCTCCGGCGGCCAGCCGACAATAGAGGAGCACAGGGCAAAGGGCGGCAACCTCGAAATCGACCTGGTTTTCGAGATGCTCAAGTTCCATTACCCGGACACGCGCGGGCTCGAAAGGGTTGGGCAGGAATTCGCTGAGGGAAAGATGCTCGCTTCCGAGCTGAAGCAATTCGCGGTTGATTTCTTCGTGCCGATGCTGAAGGAG
The DNA here is from genome assembly GCA_902386385.1 of uncultured archaeon. Lineage (GTDB taxonomy): Archaea > Iainarchaeota > Iainarchaeia > Iainarchaeales > Iainarchaeaceae > CABMIU01. The sequence goes on along the minus strand of CABMIU010000060.1, from coordinate 42,098 downwards.
CACCAGCAAAGCGTGAAGGGGAACATGAAGCTCGCTGAGAAGATTGTTCACGGTTAATTTGGCAAGGCATTGCTCTGAATTTTAAGTCACCCTGCTTCCGTTCGGCACTTCCTTGTTCGGATGCAGCAAGGCGCAGTCATTCGCAGCATCAATCGCGAGTATCATCCCTTGGCTCTCTAGGCCCCGCATTTTGCGCGGCTCCAGGTTGACAATCACGGGCATCTGCTTCCCGACAAGGCTTTCAGGCGTATAGTTCTGCGCAATGCCCGCGAGGATTTGCCGCTTCTCATTCCCAAAATCGAATTCGAGGCGCAGCAGTTTGTCCGAGCCCTGAACCCTTTCTGCAACAATTATTTTTCCGACACGTATCTCAAGTTTAAGGAAGTCCTCTAATTTTACTTTGGCCTTTTGTGGGGCTGTACCGTTTCCCGCATTTGCATCACTTTGGCTTTTTGTGATTGGCGTCACTTTCGGGCTTGTGTTTTCCGTTCATATCACCTCGGTTTCAATCTTTTCCTTTATTAGCCTGTTCACTAGCTCGTTGAAGTACTGGTTCTGCTGCCTGTAGAAAATTACCTTGTCCGCCTTGCGCAGCAATGCCATGTTCATTATCTTGCTCTGGGTGTCGCCCCATTCTATCACGTCCTCGGCGCTTTTCCTTTTCTCGCCGAGCCTTTTTCTCGCGCTTTCCATTACCGCGCGGCCTTTCTGCATGAAGCCCGCGGCAAAGCCGAACCTTTCCTTCGGGCTGGGATCCACGACAAGCAACAGTATTATTTCCGTCGCCCCTTTTGACACCTTTTCGAGGAACTCGGGGTCGTCCTCCTTTTCCGAAAGGATTGGTACAAGAATTTTCATCTGCATTGCCTTTCCATTTTTGCTTTAACTCATTCGATATATTGGTAGTTTTCTTTCCTCTTTTCAATGAGCTGGCCGTCCTCCTTCAGGAATTCCAGCGCAATCCTGCACAGCGTCGGGGTCAGGCCCGTGCTCTTTGAGATTTCCTGCAGTGTCCCTTCTTTTGCTTTTTTCAGTTCCTCGAGAGCCTTTCCTTCAGAGGTTTCAAGGAGGTCTGTGCGGATTATGAAGAACTCCCCCGTGAACGCCCTCGTGCCTTTTATCTCTCCGCCCTTGATTTTTTCCCTGAGTTCGTCGCTCAAGTGCCGTGCCCTTTCCTCGTTCTTGACTACGACAAAGCCGTCCTTATCGATGGTGTATTCGTGGAACGGCCTCTCGGCATTCGCGAAATTTTTTTCGGGTGATTTTTGGGCCTGGCCCTGAGGCACCCTCGGCAAAGTGTAAAGCGCCTTGCGGAACACCTCGCTAGACTTGAACCTTATTACCTTGCCCTGTGAGAGCATTTCCGCGAACTTCCTGTTTTCCTGTTCCCCTAGCTTTTTCTCGAACCAGCCTTCCATGCGGTCGCGGGGAGGGAGCTTCCTGAGCATGCCGATTATTTTCTGCTCGGCCTCATCAATTGCCCCTTTCTGCCCCTGCGCCTGGCCCTGTGAGTTCACCTGCCCGTTGCCAGGCCCGGTTTCATGGCTTGTTTTTTGCCCTGTTTCCTGCGGCCCCGCAGCCGCGGGCTTTGCGCCAGTGTCTTTTGCCGCACCGTTCTGTGCCTGTCTGCCTTCGGTTAGAATCCATATTCCGTCGCGCACGATTGAAAGGGAATATTCGGTTGCGGGCCTGAGGCCTGATTCGGAGGATTCCCTTTCGCTGAAAACCACTATTGTGCGGTTGTCCCGCCTCGAAATTTCAGCCATGTTTACCGAATAATCCCAGCTGGAAAGGGGTTATAAAGATAAGGAAAAGACAGTATGGCTTTGGCATACCCGGCCTTAAAAATCGCCTTGCATGGCTGGCCTGAATGGAATGGCCAATTGCAGTTTTCCGCCAATCCACAATTCCAAAAGGCAGTCGATTTTTTTGCCTGGCATTATGGTTTTAAACCTGAATAATCCATTGCATTTGGTGGTTTTTTTGGGCACTGCAATCGGCGACATTGTCCCGCGTGAGGAAATAAGCCTTGAAAGCCTGAATGGCAAGACCCTTGGCTTTGACTCCTACAACATCATTTACCAGTTCCTGTCGAGCATCCGGGGGCAGGACGGGACGCCTCTCATGGATTCGCACGGCATTGTCACATCGCACCTTACCGGTCTTTTTTACAGGACGATAAATCTCGTGGAGAAAGGGGTCAAGCCGGTTTTTGTCTTTGACGGAAAACCCCCTGCGCTGAAAGGCGAGACCCTGAAGAAAAGGCATGAAATAAGGACGGATGCGATTGAGAAGCACGAGAAAGCCCTGAAGGATGGCGATATGGCGGAAGCAAAAAAGTGGGGCTCGCGCGCCCTCAGGCTCGACCAGCGAATGATTGATGACGCGAAGCAGCTTGTTTCCCTGATGGGCTTCCCGGCAATAAACGCGCCTGGCGATGGCGAGGCCCAGCTCTCGCAGATGGCTGCGGCGAAAAAAATAGACGGCGTTGTCAGCCAGGACTATGATACGCTTCTGTTCGGCACACCTGTGCTTTACCGAAATGTCGGCGTGACAGGGAAGCGCAAGCTTCCGGGAAAGAGCATCTGGGCTGATGTCTCCCCTGAAAAAATTGTCCTGGAAAAAGTCCTTTCCTCGAACCAAATCACGCGCCAGAAACTGATATGGATTGGCATCCTGATTGGGACGGATTTCAATGAAAAGTTCCCGAAAATCGGCATAAAAACCGCCTTGAAACTGGTGAAGGAAAACGATTCCTTCGAGGGAATAATTTCTGCAGCGGAATTCGAGCCTGAATTCGGATGGAAGGAAGTCGAGGCCATTTTCACGGCTCCTGAATTCACTGATGATTACAGGATTTCATTTTCAGTCCCGCAGAAGGAAAAAATAATTGAATTCCTGTGCGACAGGCATGATTTTTCGGCGGAGCGTGTGCAGTCATCCTTAAACAGGCTTTCGGAGAAAATGTCAGAGCGCACAAAGCAATCCACCCTGGGGGCATGGTCCTGATGGCGAGAAAATATTCCCTTCCCACAAAAGTTATTTTTGGCGAAAAGTCTTTCCAGCAGTTGTTTTCAGAACTCTCGGTGGCGCAGGTTAAAAAGCCGCTGATTATTTGCGGGAACCATTTCATTAATTCTTTCAAATTCAGGGATATCGAGGAAAAAATCCCGGTTTTTGAACTGTTTTCCGGGGTAGAAGAGAATCCAAGCACTGCAACTGCCGATGCCGCGGCAAAAGTGCTGAATGAAGGGGGCTGCGACGCGGTAATTGGAATCGGGGGAGGAAGCGCAATGGATGTCGCAAAAGTCGTTGCATGCATGAAGGGCTGCGGGAAAAGCTGCGAGTCATTTTATAGGCAAATAAAAATCACCGGAAAAAATCGCGTCCCTTTCTTCGCGCTCCCTACAACATCCGGCTCCGGCAGCGAAGTGACAAAGTATTCCGTGCTCACCCTCCTTTCAGGGGAAAAGAAATCAATCAGCGACAATAAATTTTATGCGCGCGTTGCCCTTGTAGACCCTGAACTCACTTACACAATGTCCCCCGAGGTAACTGCTTCCTGTGGCGTTGATGCATTCTGCCAGGCAATTGAAGCTTACTGGGCCGGAACCGCTACCACTGAAACCGGCAGGTACGCTGCAGAGGCAATCCAGCTGGCCTACCACAACCTGTTCAAGGCCGTGAACGACCCGGACAAGCAGGTGCGCCAGAACATGAGCCTTGCCTCGTTGCGCTCCGGCCAGGCTTTCGGCCAGACAGGCACCACAGCGCCCCACGGCTGCTCATATGCCTTCACTAAATATTATGGCCTGCCCCACGGCTTTGCAGTTGGAATCACTTTGCCATGGTTCCTCGGTTTTTATGCCGAAAAGCGGGGCAAAAAGTGCCTTGAAATATGCAATATCCTCGGAGCGAAGACAATCCCTGAAGGGAAGGAAAAAATCATCGGGTTCCTGGCTTCGGTAGGCGCCCCGACGCGCCTGGATGAAATCGGATGCCCGCGCAGCGATTTCCCGAAAATAATAGAAATGTGCATGGGCCAGAGGCCGCAGAACCCTCGCGGCCACTCCCGCGGGGACATTGAAAGGATGCTGAATGAGATTTACTGAGCACCATGCTGAAACCCGAGCAACCATTTTTTGGGTTTTTTTTGCTGAATTGCTGAAGCCACCGGCCTCGGCGTTTTTTTTTGTCTTTGTCGCCTTTTGGTTTTTATTATATTTTAGCTTGGCTTTAACGATATTATTGGTTTTTATTATATTTTGATTTTGAATCGTCTGTAAGCAGTCCCCGCCAGGTACAGCGAGCCAGTAATCAGCACCAAATCTTTTTTTCCCGCCTTTGAAACCGCTTCCGCAATCGCTTTCTCCGCAGGCACCACGGCTTTTCCGAAGCCAATTATTTCTTTTATCCTTTCAGGCTCCTCAGCCCTTTCCATTTCCGGCTTTGTCAAAATCAATCCATCCGCCGCTGCGAGGAGCCTTTTCGCCTTCGAGATGTCCTTGTCCTTCATCGCCGCGAAAACAACAATCAATTTTTTTCGCCTGAAAATGCCCAGCGCCTCACCGAGCCTGTTCCAGCCATCTGGATTGTGTGCTCCGTCAAGGAGGACAATTGGTTTTTTCCGCACTATTTCAAGGCGCCCCGGCCAGAATGCTTTCGCAAGGCCTGAGCGGATGGCTTTTTCCGAAATTTCAACTCCCTTTTCAGCCAGTGCAAGGACAGCCGCTGCCGCGAGCGAGGCGTTTTCAACCTGGTGCGGCCCGAGCATTTTCATTTTCAGGCCTTTCATTTCGAATGGCGAGGCGAGGTCAAATTTATTGCCATTTTTCGTGCAGGATGTTGTTTTGTATCTAGCATAAATAATTCTTGAATTCCTCTGCCTTGCAACTTCCTCCAAAACCTTAATCCCGGCATTGCCTTCCCCAGCAACCACTATCGAGTTTTCCTTTATTATTCCTGCTTTTTCCCAGGCGATTTTTTCAATAGTATCTCCGAGGAACTGCGTGTGCTCCAGTGAAATTGAAGTTATGACTGAAACCAATGGGCCTATGATGTTCGTGGCGTCGAGCCTTCCGCCGAGGCCGACTTCAACAACCGCAATGTCAATCCCTTCATCCAGGAAATATTTGAACGCCATTGCAGTGTTGGCCTCGAAGTATGTAGCCGGTATATTGTTTTCTTCGGCTATCTGGCGGAAACGGGATGCCAGTATGGCGAATTTTTTTTCGGGTATTTTTTTCCCGTTGATTTGGATTCGCTCTGCCGGTTCCACGAGGTGTGGCGAAGTGTAAAGCCCTGTCTTGTAGCCCTGCTCGCGCAGAATCCTTTCCGCAAAGGCGCACGTGCTCCCTTTGCCGTTGCTTCCCGCGACATGGATTGCTTTCAGGCGTGAAAGGTCAAGGTTTGAGAGTTTGCATAATTTTTTTGCCGTTTCGAGGTCAAAGCCCTCCATTTTCGTGCCTAGGGATTCGAGCCATTCCTTGCTTTGCCTGTAATCCATCGCTTCCATGAATCCCTTGGTCCACAAAACCTTAATTAATTCTTTGAGGGCTGTTCTAATCATGAAAAAGCAGGCCGTGCTTGTATGCAACGGCAACCTTGACACGAAGTGGCTTTACTCCTGCATATCCCCTGGCGATTTCATTGTAGCGGTTGACGGAGGGGCGAACAAGCTCGTGAAAACCAAGTTTGCCCCGGATGTAATAATCGGGGACATGGATTCAATCAACAATACTGCGCTGAAAAAATTCAGGAAGTGCAAGCTAATCAGGTATCCGCATGAAAAAGATTTCCTTGACCTGGAACTGGCCCTGGGTTACTGCATTGAAAAGAAGTTCAGCAAAATCATTATCCTCGGCGCGCTGGGCAGCAGGGCGGACATGAGCCTGACAAATGTTTTTCTCCTTTCTCAGATTCCTAAGGGAATCAGCGCAAGAATAATGCACGAGAACCAGGAAATTTACCTTGTGCCATCCAAAAAATTTTCAATTGGAGGGGTTCCCGGAGAGAGGATTTCCCTCTTTCCGATACAAGGGGAAGTGAAAGGCCTGTCGCTGGAGGGTTTCAGATATGGGCTCAAAAACCATGATTTGCGTTTCGGGATTGGAAAGGGCCTGAGCAACGAGTTTAAATGCAAAAAAGCCAGGATTTCGTTCAAAGACGGAATGCTGCTCTGCGTGCACTTTCACAAATGGTTCTGATTTTTAAGCCCGCGCAACAGGAATCATTTTGGTTTGCATGCGCATTTCACGGATAATCGTTTTGGCTGCCATTGGTTTGGCGATATTTCTCGCGGGATGCAGCCAGCAGGGCAGTGGCCAGCAAACATCTGGGCAGCAGGCGAATACCAGGCTGCCTGAGCTCGTTGTTTACACTTATGATTCGATGGTTTCCGAATACGGCCTCGGGCCGAAAGTTATTCCGGCGTTCGAGGCAAAGTGCAACTGCAAGGTGAAAACGGTCGCTAAAGGCGATGCGGGGCAGGTGCTCAGCATTTTGAAGCTTGAGAAGCAAAACCCGAGAGCTGATTTGGTTATTGGGATTGACAACAGCCTTTCCTCAAAGGCCATTGAATCAGGAGTTCTTGAAAAATTCGCCCCAAAAAACATTTCTATTGTGCCTGAAGAGCTGCGCTTTGACAATGAAGGTTACCTTACCCCTTATGATTATGGATTTGTCGCGTTTGTTTACGATTCAAAAAAAGTTGATGTAAACCTCAGCGGTTTTGATTCCCTATTGGACAAGCGCCTTGAAAAGAAAGTGCTGATACAGAACCCCCGGACATCTTCTCCCGGGCTCGCACTCCTGCTCTGGACTGTCGCGGTTTACGGCGACCCGGGTTACAGGGAATTCTGGAAAAAGTTCAAGCCGAGTGTGCTTACAGTGACCGCCAGCTGGGATGAATCTGCGGGCCTCTTCAGCAAGGGCGAGGCCCCTGTTTACCTGAGCTACGCGACTTCCCCCCCGTATTACGTCCAGTTCGAGGACAATAACCATTTCCTCGCCGCTGGCTTCAGCGAGGGGCATTATATGCAGGTCGAGGGGATGGGCATTGTGAAAGGGGCAAAGAACCGGAAGCTCGCGGAGGAGTTCATCGAGTTTTCCCTAACGGATGAGTTCCAGGAAGAAATTCCCCTGACACAGTTCATGTTCCCGGTAAATCAAAGCGTCAAGCTGCCGAAATCATTTGAATATGCCCTGATGCCCGTGAAGAAGCTTTCCCTTGACCCGGAGCTTGTCGGGGAGAAGCAGGAGGAGTGGATTTCCGAATGGGAAAAGATAATGTCATCTGGCTGAACTCTAAATTGCTCCTCATTTTTTTCTTCCTCGTTTTCTTCGCATATCCACTGTTCTCGATAATATATGCTGCTGCTTTTTCAGGCGGGGCGATGTTTGATGCCGGCAGGCTCCTTGGGGTGATTTTGAAAAGCAGGGGCCTTCTTTGGAATTCCTTCTCGCAGGCAGCGGTGTCTACTATTTTTTCGCTTGCATTGGGAATTCCTGCTGCATTCATTCTTGCGAAGAGGGATTTTCCCCTAAAAAAAGCCCTCCGCGCTTTGTCCCTGGTGCCGTTTGTTTTCCCTTCAGTGCTCGTGGTTCTTTCCTTCGTGATTGTTTTCGGCAACAACGGCTGGCTCAATAATTTCCTGAGGGTTTTTTTCGGCTTCAGCGAACCAGTGAATTTCCTTTACGGCTTCTGGGGCATAATTTTGTGCCACGTTTTCTACAACTTCCCGCTGGTTATGCGTTTTGTTTCAGAGGCATGGGAAAACACTGATTTGCAGATGGAGGAGGCTGCAAGGACCCTCGGCGCAGGCAGGCTCAGTGTTTTCATGAATGTTGCTTTTCCGCAGCTCCTGCCTTCAATCCTCGCGAGCGCTTCCCTTGTTTTCATTTACTGCTTCACGAGCTTTGCGATAGTCCTTTCATTTGGCGGCGTGGGCTTTCCCACTTTTGAAACGGAGATTTATTACCAGATTTCCCGCAACCTTGACTTCGGGCTCGGTGCGGTGCTCGCAATTTTCCAGTTCGTGCTTTTGGCATCATTTGCATCCGTTTACTTCCTGTTTTCCAGAATGTTTGCAATAAGGCACGCGGCCTTCCCGCCCAAGGCAAAAAAAATGCGTCTGCCGAGTTTTTCAGGGCTTTTGGAAGCGCTTTTCCTTGCCGCGGTTTTTGCTTTCATTGCCCTGCCCATGCTTTCAATAATCATCTCTGCATTTGCCGAGCCGGGCACCGGGCATTTCACTTTGCGCGCATTTGAAAAAATATTTTCCCAGAACCGTAGTCTGCTCGGCACAACCCCGCTGCACTCGATGGCGTTCAGCCTCGTGATTGCATCCATTTCCTCGCTCGCTGCGACTCTTTTTGGCCTCCTAGCCTCGCTAAGACAATCAGGGGAAAATTTTGTTGCCTTGCTGTTGTCATCCTCGGCAGCGCTTTCCGTAATCACTCTCGGGTTTGGCTATTTTCTGGGTTTTGGCTCAGGCAACCTGTTTGTCATTGCCATTGGCCACTCTGTGCTCGCTTTCCCGTTCGCGTTTCGCCTGATAAGCGGAGCACTCGAAAAAATAGACAAAGAGGCCGTTGATGCCGCGAGAACCCTTGGCGCTACATGGCCCGGTGTTTTTATGGAAATCCAGCTCCCTCGCATAAAAAATGCATTGTTCGCCTCGCTCGCATTTTCATTCGCTGTTTCCCTCGGGGAGCTTGGCTTTGTCATTGTCCTGTATGACGGCATTTATCCGACAATGCCGGTTTACATTTACCGCCTGATTTCGGCTTTTGACCTGTTCTCCGCTACCGCAATGGGCCTTGTTTTAATATCGATAAGCTTCATCTGCTTTTATGCAATAGAGCATTTTTCCGGCCGCACCGACGGGGCCGGCACGGGGCTGTTCCAATGGAACTGAAAATGGAAAATATTTCAATCCGCTTTGGCAACTGGGCGATGGAAAATTTATCGCTCGATGTGCCTTCAGGCTCTTTTCTCTCGATAGTCGGGCCGAGCGGCTGCGGAAAAACCACTTTGCTGCGCATCATCGCGGGCCTCGAAGAGCCAGCTCACGGAAAGGTTTTTTTTGGCAGCAGGGACGTCACGAATGTCTTCCCTGAAGACAGGGACGTGGGGTTTGTTTTCCAGGGAGATTCCCTTTTCTCGCACCTAGATATTTTTGGCAATGTGGCTTTCGGCCCCCGCATGAAGAGGGAAAGCGGGATTGATGTCAAGGTTGCCAAGGCGCTTGAGTTGGTCCACCTCGCGGGAATGGAAAAGAGAAGAGTCACTGATTTGAGCGGCGGTGAGAAAAAAAGGGTCGCTATTTCGCGTGCAATCGCCGTTGCCCCTAAAATGCTTTTGCTGGACGAGCCATTCAATGGCCTCGACGGCAATCTGAGGGGGAAAATGAAAGCTTTGCTGAAAAGCCTGCAGAAAAAAACCGGGCTCACCGTTTTGATGGTGACGCATGACCTGCGCGATGCTTTCGGGCTCGCGGACAAAGTCATTGTACTCCGCAATGGCAAAGTGGAGCAGGAAGGCACGCCTAAACAGATAATCTCGAGGCCGAAAAGCCAGTTCGTGAAGGATTTCATTTCAGACTGATTCTTTTGTTGCATTGCAGGAACATATGCTTTTCTTATTCTGCCATTTTCATTATTCCCGTGGTGGCCAAACTGCAATTATTTTTTCTGCTTCTTTTTTTCAGAAATCAGTTCCCTCAAATCCCCTGGCTTGCTCATTGTTTCAAGCTCTTCTTCCTTTATCACAGGTATCCCTTCGATTGATGCGTGATTGTACTCCTTGGTTATTATCACGGAGTCCTTTCCTATCGCGGCGCTTGTTTTCCTGAGCTCGAACGCTTTTTTCGGGATGTCCGCTTTGCCCTTTCCCGTGCCGATGAAAATGCCCTTCTCTGGCTCGCCATACGCCCTGAACGGGGAGTGCCAGAAAAGGGAAAGCCTCATTCCTATGTCGTGGACTTTTCCCAGCAGTTCTTCGTCAGGCTGCTCATCCTCAAAGCTTTTCCTGCTTTCGCCGAATATGCTTACCTGCATTTTAACCGCGCCATGAAGCTCCTTCTCGAGTTTCCTGCATGTTTCGGGCGAGGTTGCCGCGCCCTTTTCAAAGCGGTAAATCGTTTCAGGCGCGACCCCGACTTTCCTCGCGAGTTCCTCCACCGAAATGCCAGCGAATTCCCTTCCATTCCCGAGGGCCGCGGGGTCAATCTCCACTGTGCGCTTTCCCTTGAAATACATTGCATGGGGGCACTCCCCTCCAAGGATTTTCACGAAGGTAGGAAGGGTCACGCTCGGCAGGTCATACCTGAAATACACTGTTCCGTCCTCGAGGCTGAAAACCTTTGTCCTATCGCCGATTATTATGCACCCCGCGCCTAGGACTGAAGCCAGTTTCCTGAGCTCTGCGCCCTGTTCCTTCCTTATAGAGTCAATGTTTTCATACGCCTTGATTATGAGCGCCTTTTTGCCGTTCCTCGCTATTATGTCAAAGCAGTTGTTCGAGCCGAGGAATGTTTCAACGGAGTAGCCCGCCGATTCAAGTTCTGAAATTGCCCCTGCAATAATGCCTTCCCTGTTCATATTACCACTGAAAGGAACGCTGCAAGGGAAATCGCCATCGCGTACTTGCTGAGCTTCTGGGAGTCCCTGAAATTTTTCCCCGTGAAATTTTCCCATGACACGAAGAAGGTTATTGTCGAGGCCATGAGCAGCACGATGAAAAGCCATCCGCCCACAATCCCGCTCGACCAAGCGGTGCCAGCGACTATTATCGCGACAGCATAAACGCTGAAAACAATACGCGATACCCATGCAAAGCTTATGAGCATTGGCAGTGTCCTCTTCGAGCCCCTGTCCTTTTCCAGGTCTTCGATGTCCTTCGTTATTTCCCTTCCGATGTTCGCTAGGAAAGCGGAGAAAGCGAAAACCGAAGCCCACAGGTAATTGCCCACGAGGCCGGCGCCGAAAATAAGGGTGAGAGCCGTTCCCGCCGCAACAACGACATTGCCGATATACTTGTGTCCCTGCATCGCGGCTGAATAAAGTATCAGCATTAGGCTGGCCAGTATTGCTGTGAGGAAAGCTGCCTGAGTCGTGAAGAATGCGACAAGGATGCCGGCAACAAATAGCATCATTGACGCTGCGAACGCAATTATCGGGCTGATGTCGCCGCGCGTTAGCGGGGTTTTTGACCACTGCTTCCTGTCGATTTCAATGTCGAAAAAATCGTTGATGAGGTTACCCGCGCCAGTGATGAGGAACGCTGAAATCATTCCCAGCATGAGCGGCAGGGTGAATGCCATGGCCCCGTTAGCTACCGAAAACCCGACAAAAACGCCCACTGAAGCCATCAGGCAGTTTAAGGGCCTGAGCAATTCGACAATTGAAATGTGCCGCACTGCGCCTTCAGTGAGATTCCAGCCGACAACGTTGTCAAAAGTTTTTGCAAGTCCAATTCCGTGTGGCCGTGGCCTGCCCGGGCCAGCGGAAAATCCAGGGAGCCTATTGCCGCTGCCGAAAAAACCCGAATGCCCGGCGCCAATGCTTCCCAGGTTCTTTTCTGGTTTGTGCTGCCACTTCATGCCTAAACCCTGCGCCAAAGTTTTTAATTAGGTTGCCTGTTGGCCGGTTTTCGCGATTTTTGGAGAGCTTGTCCAGAAAGTATTAAATAGGTCTGGCTCGTTTTTTTTGCATGGTGCATCCGGCGAATAAATTTGAACGAAGGAAAATTTCCCTCATGCGCAGCGCGAGCAGGGGGACTTCAAGGCTGGAATCATCCGCGGGTTCCCTTCCTTCAGAAGTCAGGCCAAGGGTTTTCAGGAGTTCGCCGAAAACAACCATGCCTTGCCAAAAAAGGCCCATTCGTGTTATCACACAGGGCAATGGGGGTACCCCCCGTGGATTAGTTGCAACCGGCCCCCTTTTTCATGATATTAGAGGCGTTGAATTCAGGCATCCGCTTGAAGCTTTTGATGCCCGCCGAAAAATACCTTACAAGGGGAAAAAATGGGAATTAATGAAAAAAGAGAACCGGAAAAGAAGGGCAAAAACAATTCTGGCTTCGCACTTGAAAGAGTTTGAGGCAGACCCACGGCTCAAGGCCAACAGGAATGCTGTTTCGGCAATTTTGTCTTATGAGCGCATAAAGGTCAAGCCCGGCAAAAAGCTTATTGACAGCCTCATTGAAAAGTTTCAAAAGGAAGGGAATGATGAAGCTGCAGAAGCTTTGCGCTTAGGCCACAAATTGGTTTTTGCTGAAAAAAGTAAAATCTGGTTTGATTCCGACAAAGCAAAAGAAGAACAAGGCAGAAAAATAAAAGAAAAAGGTTGGTTCAGGGCAATGTATGGGGATTAGTTTACGCCGCCGCCTTCTTCCTGCCTTTCTTGCGCTGCCTGAGCTTCTTGGAGTGGCATTTCCTGCACTTCGCCGGTGGCTTGCCCTTCTGCCCCTTGTTCCTGCAGTTGCACCTCATGCAAATCCACACGTCGGTGAAAATCCTTTTCGAAGCAACCGGCAAGAGAGCCATAAGCACACCTTTTCTGGAACAAACCCAGATTTGCTAAACAATCCACAAGGTGAAACTATTTTAAACCAGATTGATAACGGCGGAAAGGTCCGCCGCCAGACCTGCCCTACACTCGCCTCCCACGGGACTCGGTGGGCCTGGCTTTGCCCCCGCGGAGTCCTTTATATTTTGGCTTGAATTGATAAACGTTTTGGTTTCCTTTCTAATATAACACTTTTCTTTTTCCCAAGCATTTTTCTTTTCGTGACCGAAAAGAAAAAGGTTCGGCCCATTGAAAATGGGCCAGACGTATGCTCCCCCAACCGGAGCATGCGGTTGCCCTAGTCGTCTAGCCCGGTCAAGGACATCGGCCTTTCAAGCCGACGACACGAGTTCAAATCTCGTCTAGGGCAATTCTATTTTACAAGATTCAGCGAAGCCGTTCTTTTTCTTTTCCTTGTGCCCTAAGGGGCACGAGGCCTCGTCCCCAGAGGGGACAAGGTCTTCTCAAGAAAAAGAAAAGGCTTACGGACCGGCAATGAGGTCTCAAATTGTTTTTAAATGAGCCAAGGCAACAATATCTTGATGCCAAATAAACCCGCATAAACCCGAGGTGCAAGGCTCGTGAAAACCATAAACTCTTCAGACATTTTTGACGCTGCAAAACTTGAAGGAATTGCGCTTGGATTGGTTTGCCTAAATTCCAACTTGCTTATTTTTGGCCTTCCATATTCAGGAAAGAGCACACTGGCAAAAGCTATATGCAAAACTGACAGGAGATTCCGCACTCTTGAGGATGAAGAGATTCTATCCGAAAAAGACCATAAGGCCATTTTGGGAAAGTCAAAGCACCTGTGGTGCGTTGGCCACCAGTTTCCTGGCCAGTTGCAGGCAATTCCTGATTCTGAATTGGAAGCATTTGTTTCTGGGATGGGTTTGGATGCTTCTGATTGGGTTATTTTAAGAATTGAGAAATAGGCCTTGTTTTGGGTATTTGGCCAGAATCTTCAAGTAGTAAGTATTATATTTAATTATGTGCATTAAATAATCTGATATTTTTGGTGTTTTCATGAGCAAAACAATCACTTTGTCAGTGCCGGATGAAATGTATAGTGCTATGCGGGAGTTTCCTGAAATTAATTATTCAGAGCTTGCCAGGCAGAAGATTGCGGACTATCTATCAATAGTAAAAGAAAAGGAGGATTTTAACCCTAATCAATTTCTTGTGCTCAAGGACTTGATTTTCACGCGGGAAAAAATAATCCGGATTCATGGCATGGTTGAAACAAAAAACGCCAAATTGATGAATGAGCTATCTTGGGTTTCGACAGTCTTTGATTTGAATCTCCTGGATAGCCTGTCTAACTTTTTATATACTTTCCCAAGGGTTCATCCTTTTGAGGATGGCAACAAGAGAACTGCTTTTGTTTGTGTGGACTCATTTCTCCGGCTTAACAATTTCAGACTGAATGTTGATGCGAAGAAAAGCAAGACAACTGAAGACGAAAAGTTCTTCTGGCAGAATGCCAATCAGCAGAAAATCAAGAAACAAATCAAAGAATTCCTGCAGGAGCATATGGTTCCATGCAGGAAACCGAACAGCGTGGAGCAGGCCATCAGCGACAGCATTGCTGAAAACAAGCAGCTGCTGGCGAATCTGGCAACGGAGTAATTAATATCGTCCGCGTTTATCTACATCCAATGCAAATTTTGCGGCGTTTTTGTGCCATTGGAGCATCTGCCCAACTTTTTCAAGCAATTCCTTTTTTTTGTCTTCCGGCACCCCTGAGCGTAAAAGTGCTTTTCGCGCATTTGCTATCTTAATGGTGGCACCTTCAAAAAGAGGCTCGCTATACCTGTGTCTTTTCAGGTGTAGCGCATGCTGGTGATTAATCCAACCGGCGAGATTAACATCGCTTTTCCGAATTACGTCTGCCATGAAGAAAACCTTAAATGCAAAATTTTACCCCAGCGCAATCAGTATTGTCCCTATCACAATTGCAACCGCGCCCAGCACTGTTTTTATTGAGACTTTTTCCCCGAGAAGCAGGAATGCGAGGCAAACGACAAAGAGAGCGCTTGCCCTGTCGATTGGCGCGACTTTGGATGCGTCCCCGATTTTCAGCGCATGGAAGTAGGCGATCCATGAGAGCGCGCCGAAGATTCCGGCGAGGATTATAAAGCCCCAGTTCTTGGTGTCAATTGCCGCCAAATTTGTTTTGTTCAGGGCAAAGGCGAATCCGACGGTGAAAATCGCCATTACAACTGCACGGGCTGCCGTGGCGGTTACGCTGTCAATCCCCTGAAGCCCCATTTTGCCGAAAATCGCGACAAATGCGGCGAAGATTGCGCTGAGCAGGGCGTAGAAAAGCCATTCCATGAAAATCAATTAGTAAATTGGGGACTTCATTTTTTTAATTGAATTTATAATGTTTTTGCATTCCATTTCCATCAATGTTTGAGAAGTTCAATTCCATCGAATTCAGGACCAATTTCCTTGTCGGCATTTTCCTCGCTTCGGTGATAATGTCCAACATTCTTGGCGGGAAGATTTCAGAAATCAGCCTGCTTGGGATTCCAGTGATTTTTTCCGTAGGCCTGATTCCTTTCTTCATGACATTTTTCATTTTGGATTCAATCAACGAGGTGCACGGCCAGCAGAAGGCGAGGGAAACCGTGTGGCTTGGCATGTTCATCCTCGCTTTCGTTTTCCTTGTAACGATGATTTCAGTTTATTTGCCGTATGCGGCGAGGAGCTGGGTGACGCCGGAGCAGTTCGGCCCTGTTTTCGGCTCCAGCCTGAGGATGATTTTCGCTAGCATCGCGGCATTTTTCCTTGCGGATATGGCAGATGCCTATGTGTTCCAGCGTGTCAGGGAAATGACCAAGGGAAAGCTCCTCTGGCTCAGGAGCAATGTCAGCAACTTCATCGGTGAAACCATCGACACTTTTGTCTTCATGTTCCTCGCTTTCTTCGACCCCGCGACCGGCCACGGCGCGGGCTTTGTAATCCAGCTGATAATCCCTTACCTTGCCCTGAAGCTGGTTCTGTCGGTGATAAACACGCCTTTCGTGTATGCGGGGGTTAAGTGGCTCCGCGGTTCTGATATGGCGAATGGCAATAATATCTGAGCGAATATTGGCCATTTGCAATCTGGCAGCGGCAACAGGGGTCCAAAATTTAATGCCCACGCTATAGTAAAGGATTATAAATGTGTTTTGGCAAGTTTCTGATGGAAAGTTGATTTTTGGAAATATTTTTTTTGAGTTGAATGGTGATAACTTTTGAGCCACAGGGCAAATGACACTTCTCGCTACAAGAAAACACATTCAAGGCAGCGCTGGAAGTGGCACAAGAAGAAGATGCGCAGGAAAAAGCGCAAAAGAAAGTACATGAGGCAAAGGGCGAAGTGATTCGGGCCAGATGCCGGAACCGGCTTTTTCCGCTTGGTTCCAATTTTGGCTTCCGTTTGCACGTCCCTTTGGGCATTCCTTTGGTCAATTGCATTTTCACGCAATGTTGCAGCCCTTGACTTTTTTTGGCTGCAATATCAACTTTTTATTCAGGTCATTGAAATTATGTTCATGCTTATTTCTGTTGTCGTCCCCGCCTTGAACGAGGAGAAGCGCATCGAGGCTGTCCTGAAGAGCGTGCGCTCCCAGAATACAAGGCACAGCATTGAGCTTATTGTGGGCGACGGCTGCAGCGAGGACAGGACCGTTGAAATCGCGAAGCGGTACGCCGACAGGGTCGTCAAGGAGAAGAGGCGTTCCGCTGCGTGGCAGAGGCAGGCAGGGGCGAATGCGGCAAAAGGGGAGGTCATCGCTTTTGCGGATGCGGATTCTGTCCTTCCGGGTGATTGGGCTGAGAAAATAGGCAACGAATTTCTGAATGACAAGGGCCTTGTTGCGGTTTACTCTTCGGCATATTTCAATGATGTTCCTCGTCTTGAAAGCAAGGTTACCGGATTTCTTTTCAGCCTTTACATGCTTCTTGCTTACCTCTCAGGTTTTGACAACCCCACCGGCCAGAACCTCGCTGTGCGGAGGAGCGCATTCGGGAAAATCGGGGGATTCAATACCTCGCTCAAAACCTGCGAGGACGTTGACCTTGTCCGCAGGATAAAGAATCTCGGCAAGGTAAAATTCCTGTGGGGGAACGCTGCCGGCGTCTCAGGCCGGCGCGTGAAAAAAACCGGCTACCTTGGATATGCGCTTTTCCATGTCAGGAATTTTTTCAGGTACCTGCGCAAGGGAACTTCGAATGGAAATTATGAGGACCTACGGTGACCGGGCTTGAGCCAAGGGGCATTGAAATTTGTTTTTGATGTTAATTCGATGTGATGGGTGGCCAGAGGGCATTTGGAAATGGTGGTTGGATGAGGGTTGCGATTTTCACTGACAGCTATGTCCCGCAGATAAACGGCGTGGTGACGCAGATTAGGAACCTCTCAGGTGAATTCTGCAGGCGCGGCCACGAAGTGCTCATTGTGGCGCCTTCGCACGACCACGTTTTCAGGGAAAAGCGCGCTGGAAATCTCACTGAATTCTTCCTGCCTTCAGTTGCCCTTCCCACCTACCCCGATTACCGGATTTCGCATTTCGCCTCGCCGAAAATACTTCGAGAAATGAAAAAATTCAATGCGGACGTTGTGCATGTGCAGACCCCTTTCGGCGTCGGATGGATGGGCATACGCATGGCACGCAAACTCCACATCCCCGTTGTTGGCACTTACCACACACTTATCCCTGAGTTCCTGGATTACCTTCCGATTCCGCTGCTCAAGGAAACAAACCTCGCAAAAATACTCACGTGGAAATACACCAACGCTTTCTATAACTCCTGCAGGCTTGTCACTGTGCCAACTGTTCCGATGAAGCATGAGCTTGAAAGGAACGGTGTGAAATCAGAGGTAGTTGTCCTGCCGAATGCAATTGATTTCGGCAGGTTCAACGCATTCAGGAAAAAAAGCTACAAAATGAATTCGCACTCGCTGATTTACTTCGGGAGGATTGGCTTCGAGAAGAACATCGAGGTGCTTTTGCATTGCCTGAAACACCTTTTGTGGAAGGACAGGAAGGTTTCGCTGACAATAACCGGCTCAGGGCCGGCCGAGAAATATCTTAAGGGAATCGTCCGCGACGAGAAGCTTGAAAAGCACGTGCACTTCCACGCGCCGCTGAAACAGGACGAACTCGCAAGGCATGTTGCAGACCACGATATTTTTGTCACGGCCTCCACAATTGAAACGCAGGGGCTCACTGTCCTTGAGGCAATGGCGTGCGGAATCCCGTGCGTTGGCGCGGATTATCTGGGCATCAAGGAATCCATCCACGCTGGCAAAAATGGCTTTTTGTTCAGGCCGTTTGATTTCATTGAATGCGGCCGCAAAATTGAGCGCCTTTTGGAGTCCGAGGCATTGCGGAAAAAACTCGGGCAGAATGCAATTGCGACCGCACGCAAATACTCGGTGGAAGCTGTTGCGGACGAGACGGAAAAGCTGTATAAACGGTGATTCAGGGGCACGGAAAAAAAGCATGATTGCATTTGTGCTGCCGTGTACCAAAACTTTTTAATAAAATTAATGTTAACCCTTATTGTGGATAAATCATGGGCAAAAGGTCAAAAGATGTGGATGCCTACATTGCAGGTGCGCCAAAAGAAGTGCAGGGTAAACTTAAGCAGCTCCGGCGTGCAATCAGAAAAGCCGCGCCGGCTTCAGTGGAGCGCATCAGTTATGGAATGCCTTATTATGGATACAAAGGGCGGCTCGCTTACTTCCGCCTTGCCAATGGGCACATCGGGCTCTATGTGCCACCGCCGGTAATAGAGGAGCACAAAAAGGAACTTGAGGGGTATGGAACCGCAAAATCAACCGTCCGCTTTCCACTGGGCAAAAGACTTCCCGTAGCGCTCATAAAAAAGTTGGTCAAAGCACGGGCGGAAAAGAATGAATCAAAAAAATAAAAGTCGCCAAAGCACTGCAAAACAGGATTGAATTCATGGCCGTCCAGATTTTGGCCTTTAAACTTCCTTTTGGGCAATTCCCATTCCTTGCAGGGCCCCCCTCCCGCAAGCTTTATAAAGGAAATACGCTGAATATAAGTAGGAACATCAACCAATTAGCGTTTGGATTACCCGAAATAAATACGAATTAGGCATGGTTTATTTTCACCGTTGCCGATGAATCGTTTTTTCAGTGGGGTTCCCCAGTGGCTTTTGCCGCTGGCATCGCTTTCATGGATGATGTAATGACATTTGTGAGTGCCTGAGTGAATTTAGGCATGATGTTGGTCGTCTCGATGGCTGAAAAATCTTTTGATTCAATCTTTTGATTTTGAAGCCATTGCCAAAGGCATTCCAAGCGGGAATGCCAATTCGTTTTAGACGCATCCAAATTCCGCAAGGAGTTTGTGCGTAACCAATTCCATAAGTGGATTCCACAAGAACCAGATACCTGCTTTATGCAGGGCTTTGCAAATTCTTTGCAATGCGGTTCACTGGTAAATAATTCCAGCTGATCCTGCTGGCGGATACTGCTATCGAAGTTCGACTAAGCCATGCAAGTCTGAGAGTCCGGCCACGGAGGACTCTGGCGTACGGCTCAGTAACACGTGGACAACCTACCCTACAGAGGCGCTAATCCCGGGAAACTGGGGCTAATACGCCGTAGGAAACAGGCACTGGAATGTCCTGTTTCCAAAAAGGAGCTACCCATGCGTAGTTTCCGCTATAGGATGGGTCTGCGGTGGATTAGGTAGTTGGCGGGGTAACTGCCCACCAAGCCGAAGATCCATACGGGCCTTGAGAGAGGGAGCCCGGAGAAGGGTACTGAGATAAGGACCCTAGCCCTACGGGGTGCAGCAGGCGCGAAAATTCTGCAATGCGCGAAAGCGTGACAGAGGAACTTCGAGTGTCCCTTCTAGGGACTTTTGCCAACTTTAGAAAGGTTGGCGAATAAGAGCTGGGTAATATGCGTGCCAGCCGCCGCGGTAATACGCAAGGCTCGAGTGGTATCCCCTTATATTGGGCCTAAAGCGCTCGTAGCCGGCCCTGTAAGTCTTTGGTGAAATCGGCTCTCCTAAGGAGTCGAATTGCCAGAGATACTGCAGGGCTCGGGACAGGGAGACGTGAAGGGAATTTCCGGAGTAGCGGTGAAATGCTGTGATCCCGGAAGGACCACCAGTAGCGAAGGCGCTTCACGAGAACTGATCTGACGGTGAGGAGCGAAAGCTGGGGGAGCGACCCGGATTAGATACCCGGTTAGTCCCAGCCGTCAACGATGCGGACTAGGTGTTCTAGCGCCCACGTGGCGCGGGAGTGCCGAAGCGAAGGTCTTAAGTCCGCCGCCTGGGAAGTATACTCGCAAGGGTGAAACTTAATGGAATTGGCGGGGACGCACTACAAGGGGTGGATGCTGCGGTTTAATTGGACACAACGCCAGATAACTCACCAGGGGCGACAGCAGAATGATGGACAGTCTGAAG
Organism: uncultured archaeon; assembly: GCA_902386385.1. Taxonomy (GTDB): domain Archaea; phylum Iainarchaeota; class Iainarchaeia; order Iainarchaeales; family Iainarchaeaceae; genus CABMIU01. The sequence goes on along the minus strand of CABMIU010000060.1, from coordinate 22,083 downwards.
GGCTTTCCTGACACGCTGAGAGGTGTTGTATGGTCATCGTCAGCTCGTACTATGAAGCGTCCTGTCAACTCAGGCAACGGGCGAGACCCACGCCCATAGTTGCTATCTCCCGATTCCGGGGGAGCACTCTATGGGGACTGCAGCAGCAATGCTGAGGAAGGAGTGGTCCACGGTAGATCTGTATGGCCCGAATCTCCTGGGCAACACGCGGCATACAATGGACAAGACAATGAGTTTCGAGCCCGAAAGGGTAAGGTAATCCCAGAAACTTGTCCTCAGTTCGGATTGAGGGTTGTAACTCACCCTCATGAAGATGGAATCCCCAGTAATCGCGCGTCACTATCGCGCGGTGAATCTGTCCCTGCGTCTTGCACACACCGCCCATCAAGCCAGCTGAGTGAGGTCTTGGTGAGCCCATCCTCTTCGAGGGTGGTCGATCCAAGGCTTCGCGAGGGGGGCTAAGTTGTAACAAGGTGTCCGTAGGGGAACCTGCGGACGGATCACCTCCTTAAAACATCCTTGCCAAATGGCAAGGGTAATCCAAACGAAACATTCCCGCTTGGGACTTTGATGGTGGCCTTTTTCTTTTTCTTGAAAAGAAAAATAAAAAGGCCAGCGAAAAAGAAAAAGAACTTTTTCGCCAAAGGACGGCCAACAATTAGGAAACTCTCATATGCAACTCAGCCTTTTTCTTTTCGTTGCACGAAAAGAAAAAGAGCTGGCGATTCGGCAACCATGGGTTGCTGAACCCAGCAAAACGAAGTTTTGCCGGGAAAAGAAAAGTGCAATGCCAGCTGCTGTGGAGAGCTAAGTTGCACGCGAGGTTTTGGCGTTCGCCGTGCGGAGCCAGGCCCACCGAGTCCCCGTGGGGAACGAGTGTAGGGTGCCTCTCGCGGCGGAGGCTTCCGTCGGGGCCCTTAGCTCAGCGGCAGAGCGCTCCGTTTGCATCGGAGAGGCCACGGGTTCAATTCCCGTAGGGTCCAAACCTTTTTTCTTTTCTCGGTGAGAAAAGAAAAAAGCTTTACCAAAAAAGAAAAGAGCCGCTTTGCGGATACGGGGCAAAAAGAAAAAGAACACGAACTGAGGAAGCCAAGAAAAAGTAAATCAGGAAAATAGAAAAGAGTTTACGCTTACATCGGGAATAAAATATTTTGATTGTAAGGCCATTGCGAGTGGAATCGGAATGGCAGATAGAGCAGATTCGCCTATCCTCGGCCATCAGGCAGGGGGCATTGCAAGGCCATTATTGTTTTGCAATGTAATGACTGGGGCGTTTCTGCCGTGATGTCGTGCATAGCAGATCAGTCGGTTTGAGGGGTTCCTAAAACCGCTTAGTGGATGACTAGGCTTGGGTGCCTTTGAAGGGCGTGGCAAGCTGCGATAAGCCACGGCGAGCCGCATGCAGGCTTTGAACCGTGGATACCCGAACTGTTCCTCAAGGAACGGGAACGCCGGGAACTGAAGCATCTCAGTACCGGCAGGAAGAGAAACCAATAGGGATTCTGCCAGTAGGGTCGACCGAAGACAGAACAGGACAAACCGAATCCTTTGCCGCGAGGCATCGGAGATGTGGGGTTTGGACCCAGTTACATCTTTTTTCAGGAGCAGAAGTAAACTGGAACGTTTTGCCGCAGAGCGTGAAAGCCGCGTACGCAAACTGAAAAAAGTTGATTGCAGGGTATCCAGAGTATGGCGCGTCGGATATCGCGTCAAAACACGCGAGGCATATACTCGCAATCCTAAACACTACCCAAGTCCGATAGCTCACTAGTACCGTGAGGGAAAGTTGAAAAGTACCCCTGACGGGGGGTTAAAAGCGCCTGAAACTAAGCGGCCATTGGCGGGCAAGGCACGGAAGAGGTAAAGCATGCCCAAATGAGGCGGAGCGATCCGCGGAATGAAGCATGTGACTCAGTGTCTTGCCGTTCGTCCCGAAACACGAGCGAGGGAGTTGACTGTTGTGGCGAGGTTAATCTCTTACGGAGAGAAGCCGCAGCGAAAGCGAATGCCTGCAATCCCGCAAGGGACGAGGGGCAGGGTGTGAATAGCGCCCGAGTCACGGCGGTCAAACCTGAAACCAGGTGATCTATTCCTGTGCAGGCCGAAGTCTCCCATCAGGGGGATGGAGGGCCGAAACCGGTGCTAGTCTAACTGCTCGGGTGACATGGGAATAGGAGTAAAATGCCATTCGAACCTGGTGATAGCAGGTTCCCCCCGAAGTTGCCCTTAGGCAAGCCTCAGCAGAGGTGGCTTGTGGGGTAGAGTTACTGATTAGAAAGTACTGATTGGAAACTTTCAGCTTTCTTCTCAAACTCCCAATCTGCAAGCGCCATAGAAGCTGGGAGTAGGGGTATCCGGGGTAAACTTGATATCCTTAAGGGGAACAACCCAGACTCGGGTTAAGGCCCATAAATGCGGATTAAGTGTGAAAGGGTGAAAAGCGTCCTTTTCCTAAAACAATGTGGAGGTAGGCTTAGAAGCAGCCATCCTTTAAAGAAAGCGTAACAGCTCACACATCTAGGGGAAGGGCCTTGAAAATAATCTGGGCTAAAATCCGCTGCCGATACCCGGGAATTTGCGCTGAGCGCAATTTGGTAGGGGGGTGCTCCGGTAGAGCAGAAGCAGGGGAGCAATTTCCTGTGGATCTGCCGGAGATATGGATCCTCGTGCTAGTAATAACAAAGAGAGGTGAGAATCCTCTCCGTCGAAAGGGCAAGGGTTCCTTAGCGCTAATCGTTAGCTAAGGGTTAGCCGGTCCTAAGTTTCCCCGTAATGCGGTGGAAACGAAAGGGAAACGCGTTCATATTCGCGTGCCACATGGATACGATCTCGGCAACGATAGGTAGTTTTCAGACGCCTTGGGCTAGATCCAGCAGCATTGCCATGCTGCCTAAAATGCATAGGCCCGTGGAGAGCCGTAATGGCGAGAAGCGGGGCAAAGCATTGAACGGGAGAAATCTTGGATTGAGGCCTTGGGCCCGTGAAAATGGAAACTGCAAGAATTCCATGTGACCGTACCAAGAACCGAGAAGGGTGCCCCTGGCTGAAAAGGCCAAGACGTGTCAGGGCATAAATCTGTTCAGGGAATTCGGCAATATTGGCCCCGTACCTTAGGTATAAGGGGTGCCTGCAGTGAAAACTGCAGGTTTCAATAACCAGAGGGATCCGACTGTTTATCAAAAACACAGGAGGCTGCTAGCCAGCAATGGTTTGCATAGCCGCTGACTCCTGCTCACTGCCAGTACGTGAAACCCCGGTTCAACGGGTCTAAGCGCTGGTGAAGAGCGGGCCTAACTCTGAGGCTCTCATGGTAGCATGATGCCTTGCCGGTTGATTGCCGGCTTGTCCAACGGAGTAACGAGATCCCCACTGTCCCGAACAGGTGCCTGATGAACTTGCTGCGCGGTGAATATGCCGCGGAATCCCAATGGGAAGAGAAGACCCCACGGAGGTTTACCACAGCCTGTTGTTGTGGTATGGTTTCCAATGTCTAGCGTAGATGGGAGCGCAGAAGGAATTTCGCCAGGAATTCTGGAGCAACAATGAAACACCATCCTTTGGAAACCGTACCGCTTACCCGGAAGGGGACACCGATAGGTGGGTGGTTAGGCTGGGGCGGCACGCCCCTGAAAAGGTATCAGGGGCGCCCAAAGGTGCGCTCAGGCGAGTCAGAAATTCGCCGTAGAATGCAAAGGTAAAAGCGCGCTTGACCATGAACTACACAGCAAGGTTCGTGGATGCGAAAGCAGGGCTTAGCGAACGTCAGAAGCGCCTATATGGCGCTCTGGTCTAACAGTGAACTTACCCTGGGGGTAACCGAGTGGTCGCGGGTGAGAGTTCACATCGACCCCGCGGTTTGCGACCTCGCCGTCGGCTCTTGGTATCCTGGCAGTGCACAAGCTGCCAAGGGTGCAGGTGTTAACTGATTAAAACCGAACGTTAGTTGGGTTAAGAACGGTGCGAGCCAGTTTGGTTACTATCTATTGGGGTTGCTGAGTGTCTGAGGGGAAGGAGCTCTGAGTACGAGAGGAACGGAGCCTCGTGGCCTCTAGTAAACCAGTTGTCCGGCAGGGCACACGCTGGGTAGCCACGCCATGGCTTATAAGAGCTGAAAGCATCTAAGCTCGAAGAAGCCCCTGAAAAGAGACACTCAATCCTAAACCTTCAGCGGTAAAACGCTGAAAATTAGGGACAAGGGTACCGGCAAAAGACCGGATCGATAGGCTGGAAGTGTAAGCATCAAGCTTCGGCGAGATGTTAAGCTAACCAGCACTAAAAACCCGAGGGAACCTCAAACCGGGTTTCATGCGACCTTTTTCTTTTCGTGACTGAAAAGAAAAAGCTCGACCAAAAAGAAAAGTGTCAGCTTCGCGCTGCTGCAATTCATTTGGTCTTGCTTAAGGTCGATCTGAAAAGCTGGCCTTTTCAGGTTTATGCACGACATCAAATAAAATTCCAGTCAAAAGCCGAATTCTGCAAATAAAATATTTTTTTGCAAATGCACAGCGTGAGCGCTGGGTTAATTTTTTTTCACTCTTACTTTAGCTCTTTTTTTCTTAAAAACTTTGTTTAATAGTTTTTCATTTTTTAAAACTGTTTGCTGGATGTTAATTGTCACGTCTTTTAGATTTGTTATTTCGTTGCTCGTTGTTTTATTTGTTTCTTTTTGTTCAGTTTTGTATTTTTCTTCTTCATTAAATATTTTTTCTTTCTCTAAATAGACCAAAATAAGAATAATTAACATGAATAATGCTAATAGTATCGAATCCTGCATTGATGTTTTTAAAACTTGTAATGCAATTACAAGAACAATCACTACAATAACCCACGAAAAAATTTTTTCGAATACTGTTGGTCGTCTTAGCGCAGAAATTAATACAAATTCAAAGAACAGTGATAATGCTGCGCCCAATAAAGCACCAATAAAAGCATAATATACTGGCAATTCAACATCTCTTTCTTGTGAGTCAAAATAGCTCAAGTAAACCTGTGGAATAGAGTTGTAAATTAGTGTTGTTCTTTTTTGGCTCGTGTCCCCCCCATAAAAGTATTCAATATTGTCTGGTGTCGGTATGACTTGGTCCAGCATCGAAGTACTTTTTGGTAAAATTATCGTTCTGGATACATTGAATTTGTCTTTGTCGCCGTTTTGGCAACCGTGATAATAGTCACATAATGAATGTAGTAGAAAATAATAATTTGAGTTACTGTGTTCGATGGCGTTTTTGAGAGAATATTTAATATAAATATAATGCTGGGCTTGTTTTCTTACTTTGTTAAGGTTAATGTTGTATTTGTAAATATAATTTTTGCTTTCTTCGTCATTTAAGGGGATTAGTGCATTTTCTAATCCGGTTATTTTCTGTTGTTCTTTACAATTTTTGAAATTTAGTATTCCATTGTAGGTTTCACAAATAACAATATCTCCTGGTTTAATTTCACCATAATTTTCTATGCCTGGCAAATTTAGCGTTGATACCTCAAAATTGAGGTCTTTGGCTTTTTCCTTTATCAGAAACCAGATGCGGACTTCTATGTCAACACTTTCTGGCGTAATATTATCAGTTTCTGCCAACTCGGCTATGGTTACCGGTTGAACGTTTTTTCCTAAATCTGCATCGTAAATGTATGATGAAGTGAATTGTATTGAATTTGCATAAACTAAATTTGTTGCTATTATAATTGCAAGCATTGCAATGAGGAATTTCTTCATTAATATTTCTCTTTGAGAAATCCTTAAAATCCCTGATATATTTATCCTATTTTCTCTTTCTGCTTGAACGGCCACATGTTGAGATAATGGTCCTCGTCGAACATCACCAGCACTTCCAGGCCGCTGATTGCCTTGCCTCACCCGCTGTAAGTTCCCGCCCGCTTGATGTCCTCGAGGCATTCCTCGCAATGGAGGCCATCGGGCAGCTCTCTGAGTTTCCAGCACATCTGGCAGTAATCAGTTGTCAAATCAAATCACATGACTTTCGCATTTTCCGAAGTAAATAATTGTCGCATTGCTTTTTATTGCTTTTGCCTTTTTTCTTGCGTCATTAGGGTGACAAGGGAACAGTTAGACGCCAAGCTTGCTGACTTGAAAAAGGTCTATCCTCATGCCACTGCCAAAGATGTTTTGGCAATCCTTCATCGCAGAAGTGCTGTCGTAAATCCCCCGGCTTCTCGCAAGGATTTCAGGTCAAGAGGCGGATCTCCCCGAAGGGGGCACTGATTTGGAGCTTAAAAAAAAGCACGGCACGGACCAAGAATTTTTGTCTGACCTCGCCAAGAGCCTTGAAGATGTCAAGGCCGGAAGAGTCATAAGGGTCCGCTGATTCGCTGTTTTGCATGCCTGCAATATAATAATATTCGTTGATTGCCGAATTATTAAAGCATTTGTTTTTTGCACTAAACTTAAAAACACCGCGAAAGGCAATTATACCGAGGAGCAGGGCGATTGGCTGTCGGTATCCCTTCGAGGACGCTGAGGAAAGTCCGCCCACTCGTGAAACACACGGTCCGAGAGGACGCCCAGCTGAACAGAAACGAGACCCTTTGGTGGGATGAAACGGCGGCTGGAGAGTGCAACCTCTTATGAGGGCTTAGTCGAATGCCAATGCAATCCGGCTCTTAACGGGGCAAAACCCATTTTGTTAGTGGGTTTCTGGATTAGAACAGAAGGCGGCTTATGCCCTGCACCTCAACCTTTTTTCTTTTCTCAGAGAGAAAAGAAAAAAGCTTGGCCAAAAAAGAAAAGAGTTCTTTGAAAAGCTTGGCGGAAAAGAAAGAGAACCGCTAACGCAGAAAAAGCTTGGCCAAAAAGGAAAAGAACTGCTCATGCAGAATTTCCGCGGCATTTAATCCTTCCCAGCATTTAAATTCCTTTTCCATTCAACTTATTCCAAGGAGACTTCAATGAAAATCACCAGCGCCCAGCTGAGGGAAAAGTACCTCGTGTTCTTCGAGTCGAAGGGCCATAAGAGGATACAGAGCGCTTCGCTCATCCCTGAAAACGACCCGACTGTGCTGTTCACGACCGCTGGAATGCACCCGCTTGTCCCTTTCCTTCTTGGTGGCCAGCATCCCGCGGGAAAGCGTCTCTGCAATGTCCAGAAATGCATCCGCACCGGCGACATTGAAGATGTGGGTGACGCGTGGCACCTGAGTTTTTTCGAGATGCTCGGCAACTGGTCCTTGGGGGATTATTTCAAGAAAGAGGCAATAGAGTTCAGCTTCGAGTTCCTAACAAAAGGTCTCGGAATCCCGAAGGAGCGCCTGAGCGTAACGTGCTTTGCTGGCGACAATGACAGTCCACGGGACAACGAAGCAGCAATGGCTTGGGAAAAGCAGGGCGTTCCAAAGGAAAGGATACACTTTTTGGGCAAGGCTGACAATTGGTGGGGGCCAGCAGGCAACACCGGGCCGTGCGGCCCTGACACTGAAATGTTCTACCATGTCAAAGACGTTAAGGAGAAGGGCACCGATGACTTTGTCAGGCTTTGCAAGGAAGGGGTTTTTTGCGAAATCTGGAATGATGTGCTGATGCAGTACAACAAGACCGCTGAAGGCATTTATGCTGAAGGGGCGCAGAAAAACATTGACACGGGGATGGGTGTTGAAAGGACTGTCGCTGTGCTGAACGGATTTGACAATGCCTATGAATGTGACACGCTCAAACCGATTTTGGAGAAGGTCAAGTCACTTTCCCCGCAATTCAATTTGGCCAAGGGCGTCCCGGAAAGAACCGCATTGCTGAAGAGCGCACGGATAATAACCGACCACCTCCGCGCAGCGGCAATGGTAATGGGCGATGAAAAGGGCATTTCTCCGAGCAATGTTGACCAGGGCTATGTGCTGAGGAAGTTCATCAGGCGCAGCATCAGGCACGCGAGGCTCATTGGCATAAGCGGAAAATTCTGCAGGGGTGTTGCGGAAGTTGTTGTTGGAGTTATGGGCGAGGCATACCCTGAAGTTGAAAAGAACAGGGAAAGGGTTTTTGCCGGTCTTGAGGCTGAAGAGGAAAAGTTTTCCGCTGCCCTGGAGAACGGCATGAAGCTGCTTGAAAAAGAGCTTTCCCTTCTGGCTGGCTCCGGAGGGAAGGAACTTGGGGCAAAGCAGGCTTTTGACATTTACCAGAGCCACGGCTTCCCGATTGAAATGATAACTGAAATATGCGCGGAGAAGGGTTTCAGCGCTGACTCAAAGGGTTTTGAGGCATTATTGGCGCAGCACCAGGAGCTCTCGCGCAAAGGCGCGGAGAAAAAATTCAAGGGCGGCCTCGCGGATAACAGCGAGCAGGCCACAAAACTGCACACCGCAACGCACCTCCTCAATGAGGCATTGCGCGAGGTTGTTGACAAGGGCATTCGCCAGAAAGGCTCTAACATCACTCCCGAAAGGCTGAGGTTTGACTTCAACTCAAATGAAAAGCTCACTGATGAGCAACTGAAAAAGGTCGAGGATTGGGTGAATGCCGCAATAAATTCAGGGGCCGAGGTTTCTGTCGAGGTAATGGGCGTTGATGGGGCAAAAAAAGCCGGGGCACAGGGAGTGTTCGAGGGCAAGTATTCGGACAAGGTGAAGGTTTACACGATAAGTTCCGGCGGAAAGGTTTTTTCGAAGGAAATCTGCGGCGGCCCGCATGTGAAAAACACGAAGGAACTCGGAAGATTCAGGATACTTAAGCAGGAAGCGGTTGCAGCGGGGATAAGGAGGATAAAGGCCGTGGTGGAATGATGCTTTCAGATAGAAAAAGTAATAGGATGGCAAATGACCTTCTTTATGACAATTCAAGGTTTTCAGCCAGGGCAAGGCATAATGCAGAATCATTGGGCTTCCACAAACAAATTGTTGAGCAAATGAAAAGATTGAGAAATTATCTTCCTGTTCATGAAAGATTTATAAGATACTTGGGCGACCCTCAAGGCAAGCAAGTCCTTGAAATCGGCGGCGACGGGCTTTACACAAAGTTTCTTCAGAAGCACGGCGCAAAGGCAACAGCATTTGAAATCAATCCGCGCACAATACAAATACTAAAGGGATTGCGCATAAAGCGAATTGTGCAGGGCGATGCAAGGCAGCAATTGCCTTTTGCGGATTGTTCGCTTGATGGATTTGTTTCATCGCGCGTTCTTTTTTCCCACCTCGGAACTTTTGAAGGTGGGGCAACGCATGAGCAGAGCGTCCGCACCTTTGCGGATTTGTTCAAGCTTCTAAGGCCTGGCGGGATTGGCTTGGTTTATGAGTGCTATGATTACCAAGAGGAGTTGGAAAAGGTGCGTCAAATTGGCTTTGAGGTTCTGGAAAATGGGAGGAGCATAAATCGCGATATTGGCTTCGGCGCGCCGAACCTTCTTGTGCTGAGAAAACCGTTGAAATGAATTTTTTTGTTCCTGTTTTAAATCTTTGCCAAAAAACAACCCTTTAAAATCGTTCGAAATAAGGTTTTTCTTATGCCTGCGGATTTAAATGCTATTGCGAAGAAATGGCAGAAGCGATGGGCCGAGGAAAAGGTTTTCGAGGCAAAGCCATCGAAAAATGGCGAGAAATATTATGTCCTCGAAATGTTCCCTTATCCTTCCGGCAAGCTGCATATGGGCCATGTTCGCAACTATTCGATAGGCGACTGCATTGCGCGCTTCAGGCGGATGCAGGGTTACAATGTCCTTTATCCCATTGGCTTTGATGCCTTCGGTCTGCCCGCGGAAAACGCGGCAATAGAGCACAAGGCAGACCCTAGGGAATGGACACTAAAGAGGATTGCCGACATGGAGGGTCAGATGCGGGAGCTCGGCTTCAGTTACGACTGGGGGCGTGAAGTAATCACCTGCCTGCCTGAATATTACAAGTGGAACCAGTGGTTCTTCCTAAAAATGCTGGCAAAGGGCCTCGCCTACAAGAAGGCGGCGAAGGTGAATTGGTGCGGCAAATGCCACACTGTGCTCGCTAACGAGCAGGTTGTTGACGGCAAGTGCTGGCGTCACAAGGATTGTGGTGTTGTCCAGAAGGACCTGGAACAGTGGTTCCTCAAAATAACGGCCTATGCTGATGAGTTGCTTGCGGGCCTTGAGGGGCTGGAAAGCTGGCCGGAGCGCGTCCGAGTGATGCAGAGGAACTGGATTGGGAAGAGCCAGGGCACAAATATCTTTTTCAAGTTGAAGGGGTCTGACAAGGTTTTGCCTGCTTATACCACGAGATGTGACACTATTTTTAGCGTCACTTTCATTGCAATTGCACCGGAGAACCCCATTGTGCTTGATTTGGTTAAGGGGACAGAGTATGAGCAAGGGGCCAAGGACTTCATAAGGAAAGTTGTGGATGAAAGCATCATTGACAGGGAGAATGAAGAGAAGGAAAAGGAAGGCTATTTCACGGGGAATTATGCAATAAATCCAGCAAATGGCGAGGAAATTCCCGTGTACCTCGCGAATTTTGCCTTGATGTATGGCACGGGCATTGTGATGTGTGATGCCCACGATAAGCGCGATTTCAGGTTCGCGAGGAAATACAAAATACCTCTGAAGTTTGTCATAAGTCCCGATGGAAAGCCTGTTGAGGCCGGTGCCGCTGCGGGAGCTTTTGTTGATGACGGGATATTGTTCGGTTCTGGCGAGTTTTCAGGCATGGGTAATCGTGAGGCACTGCCAAAAATGGCTGACTGGCTGGAGAAGAACAAGACTGGGAAAAAGACTACGAATTACAAGCTCCGTGACTGGCTCATCTCCCGCCAGCGCTTCTGGGGCACCCCGATACCGATAGTTTATTGCCAGAAGTGCGGGGTTGTTCCCGTGCCCGAAAAGGATTTGCCGGTCGAGCTTCCCGACCCGAAGATTGCTGATTTCAATTTTGGCGGGAACCCGTTGCAGACCGTAAAGGAATTCGTGGAATGCCGGTGCCCGGAGTGCGGCTCTGCTGCGAAGCGCGAAACCGACACAATGGATACATTTGTAGACAGTTCGTGGTATTACCTTAGGTATTGTTCTGCACAGGAATCAAAAGCCCCTTTCGAAAAAAAGGAGGCAATGCATTGGTCGCCTGTGGACCAGTATATCGGGGGTATAGAGCATGCGATTCTTCACCTCCTGTACTCGAGATTTTTTTACAGGTTCATGCGAGACGAGGGCCTCGTGGATTATGATGAGCCGTTCAGGCGCCTGCTTTCGCAGGGCATGGTGCTCAAGGACGGGGCGAAGATGTCCAAGTCCCTGGGAAACATCGTGGACCCGAGCGACATGATGGCAAAGTATGGCCCGGACACGATAAGGGTTTTCATGCTCGGGGCTTCGCTGCCTGAGAGCGAGATGGACTGGAATGACCGCGGTGTTGAATCAACCCACAGGTTCCTGCTGCGCCTGCACTCGCTGTTCGAGGCGAACAAATGGGCGAAGAAGGCAAGGGTGCCGAAGAAGCTTTCAATGGCAAACCGGATTGTCCTCGCGAAAACACGCGCTACAATAAGGGAAGTAACCACCCTGATTGATTCCTACAAATTCAACTATGCACTTGCAGCGATAACTGATTTGACAAATGCTTTGGCAAAGTACGATAAAATTGATGGCAGCGTAATGCGCCTTGCCCTCGAATCAATTGCGAAGATGATTGCGCCATTCGCCCCGCACTTTGCCGAGGAAGCTTGGGAAATGCTAGGCCAGAAGGGCCTGCTCACATCTGAAAAGTGGCCATCGGCAGAAGAGTCGGATGCCCTGCAAAAGGCTGTTGGTGCTGCTGATGCTGAGGCCATTGCCGCTGAGAAAATGATTGAGGCCATAAGGCAGGATGTGGAGCAGATAAAAGTGCTCGCGAAGATTGAGGTGCCTAAGAAGGTCACTATTTTTGTTGCCCCGCAATGGAAGTGGAATGTGCTGGGGAAAATTGTTTCTGGGATGGAGCGGCCGGACTTTGGGCAGGCTATGAGGATTGCAATGGCGGACAGCGAGGCAAAAAAGAATCCCGGCCAGGCCCAGGGGTTTGTGAAAGCCGTTGTTTCAAAATTCCACGAACTCAAGGGCATTGAAAAGGCCAATGAGCTTGAATTGCTCCTTGCTTCGCAGGAACTGATTTCAGCGGAACTAGGCTGCGAAGCCATTGTGCTTGACGCGGGAACCGCAAAGCAGAACCCTGAAAAAACCCAGAGGGCTTTCCCGCTGAAGCCTGCGATACTGGTTGAGTGAGCCACACTTATTCATTGGTTAAACTGCCGTTTCCAGGGTCAGGCTGATTATTATTTTTTACGGTGGTATTTGCCTGTTTGTTTTACCCTGTCATTTCAGGTAGTCCACGTGCAGCCCTATTGTTTCCTTCAGCTTCCTCAGATGCTTTACCGCGTTGTCTATGTTCGAGTTGCGCGTGTTTTTCACTAGGAATTCCGTGTAGCCTGTTGTCCTGTCGCTGTTCACCTTGCTTATGCATGTTTCGAGGTTGAAGCCGTTCCTGTACATTATCCTGCACTGCTCCATCAGTTGGCCGTGCTTGTCAACGCTGTCAATCCTGAATTTCACGAACCCGGCACCGTCCTTCGGCTTGAGGTAGCTGTGCAGGCTCTTTTCTATGTTCCTCCTGACCTTTTCGGATGACGCGAGCGAGAGCCAGCTTATCTGAACCTGCGGCGATTTCGCGTAAATGAGCTTTATCCTGTCCCCGGAATTGAGCCTTGTCCACAATGGCAGGAGCCTGCCGTTTATTTCCGCCTTGGATGCCTTTTCGGCCTTTTTGCCGTCCTTGAAATATGCGAAGTCGATTGCAGTCGAGTCCGGCGGAAGCTCGATGGCCTCGCCTTTTTCAGTGAATGCAATCATTGTCCGGTTGTGGAAATCAAGGTTAAGTGTACCGGCGATCTCCTTGCTGTCCTTTGCGTCAGGCTTTCCCATTCTTGAGAACATTTTCTCGAACCTTTTGAGTTGCTGGCTGCTGTCTTTGCAGCGCATTAATGCAAGCACGCCATTGTCCCCGATGTCATTCATCCTTTCCGAGTATATGTAAACCTTGAGCGGCTTTTTTGAAGGCCCGAGGACCTGCGTGTGTAGCGCCCGGTATATGGAGTTTTCCGGCATTGCAATGTAATCCTTGAATTTTCCCGGCAGTGGCCTGAAAACGGAGTGCAGCTTCCACAACGCATCATAGCATTCCTTTTCGCTCCTGACAATTATCCCGAGGATGAGCGCATCATTGACATTTCCCGGCTCAAGGTTGCGGTTTATGATTTTGCTGTGTATCGCATAAATTGATTTTATCTGCTCCGTGAAGCGCCATTTGATTTCATGGTTTTTTTCCTCGAGGCATGAAATTGCTTTCCTGATTTCCTTGCGCTTTTTTTCCCTCAGCGTTGTGACCTCTGCTCTTAGTTTCCTGTAGTGGGCCGGCTCAAGGGTGCTGAAGCAAAGGTCCTCCATTTCATATTTCATCGAATGTATGCCGAGCCTGTGGCTAATTGGCGCGTAAACAAGCAGTGCATCGGCGGCAATCCTCTTCTGCCTTTGCCGGTCAAGGTGCTTCAAGGTCCTCAGGTTATGGAGTTTGTCAAAGAGCTTTATTATCAGCACCCTCAGGTCCTTTGATGATGCCATTATTGTCCTGATTATGTTCGCGGTTGTCTGTTCCTTCCTAGACTTGAATGCAAGCAGGTCGAGCTTTGTCAGGCTTTCAACAATGCAGGCTATCTCTCTGCCGAATATTTCAGCGAGCTCTTCCTTGGACGTTTTCGTGTCCTCCAAAGTGTCGTGCAGGAGTGCGGCGCTGATTATTGTGCCGTCAAGGCCGTGGCCTGCAATCATTGTGGCGGTTGCAAGCGGATGGACGAAATAAGGCTCACCGGATGCCCTTTTCTGGCCTTCATGGGCCTTTTTCGAGAAGTGGAATGCCTCTTCAACAAGGGGGAATTCATCCGCGTGGCCGTGCTTTTGCATTGCCTTCTCAATAGCCTTCAGGCCTTCCTTGAAATCAGCGTGCATTTTATGGTATACTGGACAGAAACGAATTTATATCGAACCGCGAAAGTCTTCCGGCATCAAACGCGGTTTGATAGATAGCAATCCATGAAATATAACCGATTATTTTATTGGATCGCTATAATCTGGTTTCATTGTGAAGCCACTACATTTCCTCTACCGTATTTATGTTCAGGAGCCTTAGGCCGTTTTCAAGCACCTGTGCAACCGCCCTTACAATGGCAATCCTCTGCACCGCCTTTTCCGGGCCTGCCTGCAGCACTGGCACTTCATGGTAGAAAGAGTTGAATTCCTGCGCCAATGCAATGAGGTAGAATGAGACCTTGTGGGGGCTTTCCTGCTCCGCCGCCTCCATCGCCTTTTCAGGGAATGCGGCAAGCATGGATATTAGTGACTTTTCCTTTTCTGTTTCAGGCATGATTTCCTTCGGCTTTTGCTTTGCCAGCTTTCCCGCCTTTTTGAGTATGCTGTTGGCGCGGCAATGGCTGTATAGGATGAATGGCGCGGTTTCGCCATCGAGCGAGGTTGCCTTCTCCCAGTTGAATGTTATCACGCTGTTCCTGTCCTGGCATAGCATGCCGAATTTTATCGCGCCCATGGCCAGTGCCTTTGCCGTTCCCTCTATCTTTTCTTTTGGCCAGTCCGGATGGCGGGACATTGTTTCTGTAAAAGTTTTGGAAAAGACCGCGTCCAGAAGCTCGGAGTAGGCTATGACATTGCCTTCGCGCGAGGACATCTTGCCGCCTTCGAGCCTCACCATTTCATAAGAAAGGTGCACTGTCTTGCAGTAATCCCCGTTTCCCTGGTTCAGCAACTCAATTGTCTTCATCAGCTGCCTGAAATAATGTGCCTGCTCAGAACCCACCAGGTTGTATGAAATCCTTGCCCTGATTTCCTTCTTCTTCAGCTTTGCGAGCGCGAGGTCCTTGCTCGAGTAAAGCGCTGCGCCATCGCTCTTTAGCACAAGGAACTTGCCTAGACCATGCTCTTCGAGGTTAACCAGCAATGCGCCCTGGTCCCGTATTGCAAAGCCCTGTTCAAGGAGCTTATGCGCGATTGCAATGCCTTCCTTTTCCACTTCGCTTTCAAGGATTATTCGGTCGAATTTTATGCCAAGTTCGGCATATATGCTGCTGAAGTATTCGAGGCTCATTTTTCTTAGCTTTTTCCAGTCTGCAACGAGGCTCTTGTTCTTTCCTGATTCCAGCTCAACAACCATGTCGCGCATTTTCTGCTCCAAGCCGTTGGCGCCATTGTTTGCCTCGTCTTCCTTGACCGCGTCCGCCCCTGCCTTGTACAGCTTGCCTAACCATGCACCTTTTTCCGCTATGCCTTTCGGCTCAGTCTCATGGGCGAGTTCCCTGTAAGCGTAAAGAGTCTTGCTAACATGCGGTCCGACATCCCCCCCGTAATTTGCCCTGAAAACCTTTTTCCCTGAAGCCTCGAAAAGCCGTGCAATCGCTTCGCCGAGTACAATGTTCCTCACATGGCCGATGTGGAAAGCCTTCATCGGGTTTGCCTGGCAGTACTCGACAATAATCCTGTCGCCGCCCTTCGCAGGCTTGCCGATGCCATACTTTTCCTTTTTTGCGAGTATTTCGCCAATGGTCTCCTTTGCCTGCTTTCCTTCCTCGACGAAAAAGTTTATGTAAGGCCCTTTTGCCTCGGCTTTCCTGAATCCCTTTGGCAGGACGATTTTTGCGGAGATTTCCTGGGCAATGAGCACTGGGTTTTTTTTCATTTCAGCCGCCAGCTTGAAGCACGGCAGTGCAAAGTCACCCATCTCGCGCTTGGAAGGGGCTTCGAGCAGCTGCTCTGCAAGAGTTTCTTCAACCCCTGCCTTTGCAAGCGCCTTTACAAGGTCTTTTTTGAAGTCCATTTTTTGCCACCGTTTTGCTTTTCATCGCCAGTCGATTTTCTTAATTTGATTTGGCCGTTCAAATTCAAATATTGGAGTAAAACCATTTAAAACCGTGTCAGAACCTGAACGGCGAGAAATCCGTCCTGTAATCATAATAATCAATGCGCTCCTCCCTCTTCAGGAACCCGATTACCGCATAGGTAACGGGCGTGAAAAGCACCTCTACCCCGACCTTGAAAACGTAGTTCGAGACAACTAGGGCAATGAATGTTTCAGCTGGCATGGTCCCGAAAAAAGCAATCGTCGCAAATAATAGTGTATCCACCCCTTCCCCTGCGATTGTCGAGCCGATTGTCCTCTGCCATAAATGCTTTCCCTTTGACCATACCTTCATTTTAGCGAGCACAAAGCTGTTCGTGAGTTCCCCGGCAAAGTAAGCGATTAGGGATGCAACCACAATCCTTGGCACGAAGCCCAGGATTATGTCATAAGCAGCTTGGTTTTCCCAGCCAGCCGCGGGGGGCAATGCTCCGACGATAAGCAAAACAACCGACATCAGCAGGGCCGAGCCAAAGCCGACCCAGATGACTTTTCTCGCGCGCCTGAATCCGTAAACCTCGGTGAGCATGTCCCCGAAGATATAAGCGAGCGGGAAGAGTATCGTGCCTCCGTCGAAGGTGAACAGCCCGAGGTTGAGTATCTTTGACGAGGCGATGTTCGATATGAGCAGGACCGCGACAAAGAGGCCGGTGATTGTGGCATAGAACTTCGGCTCTTGAAATTGTACGGGCGTGGCATTTTCCATGGGTCTCACCTTGATTTTTTCGTGATATTTTCTAAAGTAGGTTCTCTTTCTTTTTGCATCGTGTTTTTCTTTCTCTTGAAAAGAGAAAGAAAAACGCGAAACGGGACCGGTGAGATTTGAACTCACGACCCCCTGCTCTCATCCAACCCTTTTCTTTCTCTTTAGAAGAGAAAGAAAAGCGTTGATGGAAAAGAAAGAGAAAAAGCCAATGGCATGCTCTTTTTCTTTTCCGCTAACGCTTTTCTTTTTCTCATCGAGAAAAAGAAAAGGGTTATAGAAGGCAGGTGCTCTATCCAGCCTGAGCTACGGCCCCTTGCACATATAAAAGCCGGGGAATGCTATTAAATTTGACGGGTTGCCATTTATTGTCATATAAAATATTTTCCTTGTTCGCGTAGCCGTTCTTTTACTTTTCCCGGCAAAACTTCGTTTTGCTGGGTTCAGCAACCCATGGTTGCCGAATCGCCAGCCGGTTTACTTTTCTTTTCAAGAAAAGGAAAAAGGCTGTGTCACTTATACAGCATCCCGTAGTACATCTGCTCGACGAGTGCCTTGTACTTCTGCGGCTGCTCGTCGCTCACGAAGGATTCAATAGGCGCCGCGTAGTAAGCCACCCTGTCCCCGACCTGGCTAGAGACAATGAATGGCAGTTTCCTGCCGAGGCTCTGCCTCTGCCCAGTGCCGGGCAAGGCTGCATCCTGCTTTTCCACTATAAAGTCTGAACCATAATCCAATGCCGCGACAAGGCGGGTGTATGTCTGGTCGTTGAGCTGGACTACCGAAAAGTCACCATGGAAAGGCACTGTGGGGCTCAGGCCGTAAACAAGCCTGTTTTCAGGAGTGACGACCTCGATAAACCCGGCGAGTTCGCCTTTCCTGCATTCTGTCATGCTGCACCTGTTGCCTATATAGCTTGCGCCGAGGAATTCGTCAAAATTCACCTGCTTGCCCCCCTCGTCCTTGCGCGCCCAGGACCCTATTGTCTGGTCCTTGCCTTCCTCGTTCCTTTCATTGTCCTTGAGCAGTTCGTCCCCTTCGCAGGGCACCGTGCCTGCATCCCCTGTCCACACCAGGCGCCCGCCAGTGTTCACATAGTACATGAAAGTGTTTAGCTGGCTCGTGCATATTTTTCTCGCGCTTTCAACTATGACCATGTCATATTCCCCGATGTTTCCGTTTGTCAGCCTGTCCATCGGCATTGCCTTCACCCTCGCGCTGAGGAGTTCCCTGTTTGAGAGCACCGCAGCGAGCGCCACGGGATTGCCCAATCCGCCGCTGTCGTTGTAGGCAATAAGCACCTGTGGCGGCCCGCCTTTAATGAACTGGTAATAGAGTTCGCAGCCCCCTGGCACAACGCCGCAGCTCAGCAGGCCAGTATAAACCAGGACCACGACCAGGGCAATAATCAGGCCTAGCAGTATTGCAAGGTGCAAAATGCTGCCTTTCAGCTTCTCGTCCATAATGGTAAAAGGAAGTCTCTTGTGGTATAAATTGCTTTCTTTTTGCAAGGGCAATTCAGCAAATGCCGGCTGCGGTCCAGCAATCGCCATTTCTTAAGGTTGTTCACTTTTCCTTGATTGCAAATGACCCAATCACTAGGGCAAAGAACAGGTTGGAGAAAATGTGGTAGAACGAGAAAGGCCATACCAGGATTAGCTGGTCGGGGAAGTTCACGCACACCTCAAAAAGCAGGGTGCCGATGAAAGTGTACCATAGCAGGGTGTTCATGTCGATCTTTTTTGCGAATCCCGCGATGCCCCCCGCGACGGCGCCCCCCGCGGCCTGCCAGAAGCTCCACATGTCGAACTGCACTTCAGGGATAAGCATGTTTGAAATCGGGTAAGCAAGCAGTCCTACAAGCGTGCCCGGCCCGGCGCCATAAGCCATTCCCGCGAAAACCGCGAGTGGTATTATAGGCTCTACTGAAGGGATGTTCACAAGCGGGGTTACCTTCAGCAGGACCCTGCCGCAGATTGCGAGCAGAAGGATAATCAGGACCTCTGACTCGGTGATGCTCTTGCCTTTTGGCCCGGTCTTTTTCCCAGCGGGTGCTTCCTTTTTCTCTTCCTTTGGCTCATGCTTTTCCGGGTGGCCGTGTTCTTCATGCCCTTCATGTACTTCCTCATGGCTCTCTTCATGGCCAGCTTCATCGTGGCCGCCGTTTTCCCCGTGGCTTTCATTCCCGTGCTCTTCGCCGTGGCCTGACATTTTTTGTACCCCTGAACTCGATTTTTACACTTTATTTTCGTGCCAACGAAAAATTACACTTTTCTTTTTAATCGATGTTTTCCTTGTCCCTTCGGGACGAGGCCTCACAAAGCCCAAAAGGCTTTGTAAGGTCTTTTCGTATCAACGAAAAGAAAAAAATTGCGGGAGGCAGGATTTGAACCTGCGAAGGCACTAAGCCACTGCGACCTCAACGCAGTCGAATTGACCGGGCTATCGGACTCCCGCGAATAGTATTCAAACTAAAGAATCCAGGCAAAAAGCCTTTTAAAAGCCCACCAATGCTTTTCTGAGGCGGGTTTTTTGTAGTTGAATTTGGGGCTTCAGAGGTGCCTTTTTATCTCGCTTTCCAACTTTTTGAGCTCTTCTTCCTCGCCTTTCAGGGAACCTAAGTGGAGCTTCTTGCCGTCATCCTTGAATCTCGGGACAATGTGGAAGTGAAGGTGCGGTATTGCCTGGCCCGCTGCTGGGAAGTTGTTCTGCAGCACGTTGAACCCGTCAGCTTTTGCCGCCTTCATCGCTGCCGAGCCGATTTTCTGCACAATTGCGATGAGCGCTTTCAGCTCTGTTTCGGGGATGTCGAGGAGCGTTGGGTAGTGCTTCCTGGGCACTATGAGGCAGTGGCCTTTTGAGGCAGGGAAAGCGTCAAGGAATGCAACAGAAATTTCATCCGAGTAGAGGATTTTGGACGGGACTTCCCCCGAAATGATTTTGCAGAAGATGCACTTGTCATTGATGGTGTTGCCATTCATGTGAACCGCCAGAAGCCATGCCCCGGATTATTTTAGCCCAGTGCTTATTTTATTGCTATCAGAATCAGCTTGTGGCTTTTTGGATATCCACTACCTTGAGCCGGAATACGAGGGTTTTTCCCGCAAGCGGGTGGTTGAAGTCGACCTTCACTGAATCCGCGTTCATGTCAATTACTGTGACAGGAATGCCTGAAGAAGTCATGAGCTTTGTGCCTATCGTTACATTGGTATCCGAAGGCATTTTTTCTTTTGGCACCCATATGAGCGCCTCGTCAGTGACCGGGCCATAAGCGTCCTCTGGCTGCAGGGTAATGGTTTTTTCCTCGTTGAGCTTCATCCCCAGAACTGCCTTGTCGAACCCCTTTATCATCTGGCCCGCTCCGACAGTGAATTCAAGCGGGCTGCCTGCCTCGCTCTGGTCAAAGATATTGCCGTCGGTGAACTTTCCGGTATATTCAACCTTTACCGAATCGCCGTTTGAAACAGAAAGTGTGCTCATGCTGCCCGCCCCGTTTGCATCAGAAGCCCCTGCAGGTGCCTGCGTATTTCCCTGGCCTGGCTGCTGGCTGCAACCCGCCAAAAGCATTGCAATGGCAATTCCCGCAAAAACAAGCTTTGACTTTTGCATCACACATTTTCCCTGCGGTGGGAATAAAAAGGTTGGGGTGGGCATTGACTGGCCATGGCGGAACATTTCTGCCCTATGCCGGCTTGTTTTGGCTGCTGAATTCGTCGAGTATTTTTTTGCTTTTGTACAGTGTCGGGGTTTCCGGTTTTCCGTTTTCCGGTTTCTCGGTTTCAATCATGCTTTCCGTGGCTTTGTCCGGGTTGCTTGGAGGGCATTGGCCGCCTTCAGGTGCCTTTGATGTGCCGGTGCTTATTAATTGAAGTTTTGGGATTTCCGTTGCTGGCCCAGGTGGTTGTGGAGGCGGGTCACAGGTCGTTTAGGCGTTTGGCGGATGGTTCATTGCAGGGTTTTCGGGTGGCTCCGCTGGCTGTTCTGCCGGGGGTGTTGCAGGGGCTGTTTTGGCGGTGGTTTTGCTTTTTCTTATGTGTGCCGTGATTCCCAGTGTTGCAATTAATAGTGCGGCTGCCGCGGCTATTGCCGGCATGTTGTCGTCAGTTTTTTGGTTTTCCTGTGCTGTTTTTTGCGCAGTGATGTTCTGGCTCGCTGTACATTCCGTTTTTGTTGTGTGGCTGCATTTGCCGCCTGTGCATGTGTCTGTTGTGCACGGGTTGTTGTCATCGCAGTTTTGGGTGCATGTGTCTTGGGTTTTTTTGTCGGTTTGTTTTTGTTGTGCCGTTATTTTCGGGGCTGACAGCGTGCCTGCATAATTTTGGAAGTTCAGCTGTTTTTTTTGGTTTGCCAGGCCGATGGTCGTGTAGGTGAATGTTTTTGAGGTGTTGGCGTCAAGCTGGTTTATGTCCCATTGTATTTCCGGGTCCTCGGAAATTATCCTTGCCGGCTTGTCATCGAAGTAAATTTTATCCACGGCTTGTGCCGTGTCTTTTGGTATGTTCTCATCGATAATGATGTTGGTAATGCTGTTGCCTGTCGTGTTGGTTATTGTTATGGTGAATGTGTAATAGGATATTGCTGCTCCGCTGGATTTGACGCGCCGGTATATCGCGTCTCTATTCGATTGCAGCCCGTTTTCCAGCGTCATGGTTTTTCCGGCATATACTGTTTTGCTCAGCAGGTTCGCCGGGTCATCCAGCATTTCCTGCGAGATGTATCCTTGGCTCGCTGTTCCGCCGCCGCCCCCTCCTCCGCCTCCGGAGCCGCCGCTTCCCGAGTTTCCTGTGTTGTTGCTTGTAGCTGTGTCGTTGCTGCCTGTTGAGGCGCTGATGGTTACAGTTACTGATGCGCTGGGGCTGTTGTTGCCTGCTTTGTCCGTTGCTTTTGCGTAGTATGTGTGTGAGCCGCTGGCTTGACCTGTGAAAGAGTAAGTGGTGCTTGTGCCGTTGTCTATCCATGTGGTGCCGTCGCTTGAAACATGGTATCCCTCTATCCCGCTAGTCGCATCCGTCCCGGCATATCCGATGGTTACCGTTGCCGATGACTGGCTTGAGCCGTTGCCTGGGCTTGTAATGCTGATGGCCGGGGCGTTTTTGTCCAGTGTCACATATGCCCTGTTGGTCGGCTCCACTTTTCCCGCGTTGTCGGTCGAGTTAAAGTCAATGGCATAGTTGCCGTCGCTGGAAACAACGATGCCGTGTGCATTTTCAATGGATGGTGTGAATGTTTGCCATGCGCCGAATGAAACCTCCGAGTTCGCATCGGTGTCAAGCCTGTATGCGGTCCTCAGGCATCCGCTGTTTTTGTCAGTGCAAACGAGTTGCACGTTTGCGTCTGTCGCCTGCCATGCACCGGAATTGGCATCAGAGGTCGTTGTCGGGGAAAGCTTGATTAAGGCAAAGGCGCCGAAGCGCGGGAATGTTGAAACTGTCCCAGGGACTTCGCTAGGGTGGTACCATGAATTTGTGTCGGTAGTGTTGAGGTCTGTG
>CABMIU010000059.1 GCA_902386385.1 uncultured archaeon | reverse complement strand
CTTGCTGCAGCAAGCGCTTTATTTTTCTGATGATTTTACACTCTCTCATAGGGAACACCTCGTACGTGTTTCCCCCACCCTATGGGTGGATACCCAACCACCTATAAAGACATTTTCAATGGAGCCTTCAGCATCTGTTGATTTTTTTGCCCTGGTCATGCCGGGCTCCTGAAAATATGCCACAAAAAAGCCACCAGCACGATTATCGCGGCAAAAAGCATAATCGCGAGGTAGCCGTTGTTTCCCAAAAAGCCCAGGTCAAGATTCAAGCGCTTGCCCCTGCCCTTTTCCGCATCATTCAAATCCTGCTGCTGCCCGCCGGCTGCCGGGCTTTCCTGTGCCTGCTGCCCCGGCCCCAAATAGCCCCCTGCCTGCTTTGCCGCAAGAGGGTCATCGTATGCCTCAAAAATCCTGACTTCTAGCCTCTGTGAATTATACCTGTTTTGCCTGTCGGGCGACATGGCCTTGATGGTTGCAGCATAAGTGCCAGGCAGTTCCGCGTTCCACTTTTCCCTGAACGTTACTTTCTTTTCGATTCCGCTTTCCATGCCGGAAACCGTTTCGCTTGCCCTGAACACCTCCTTCCCGGCTTTTGATATTGAAACCTCCAGAATGAAATCCTGCAAGCCATTGAGGTCATGGCTTATTGCCGCGGATATCCCTGACGGCTTCCCGAATTCCCTTGGCTCTATTTTGAATGAAATTATCTGGACGTGAAAATAAGGGCCAGGTTGCCCGGCAGAAGAAGGGTCCACTGTGAATTGCTGCTGTCCGGCTGGATTTGCAGAATCCTGCGGATTGTCCGCTGGAGGCGATGCCGGCGCCAAAGGCGGGGGCGATTCCGGGTCCGGCGGCTGGGACGGCGGTGGGCACGGGCCAGGGCCGAATAATGCCGCGGTGCCTGCAACCGCAAAACACGATAAAAAAATCAAGGCACACACAAGCAAAAAGGCGGGGGCGATTCCTGGTCGCGGGGCATAAAACATGACTGAGTAACAGGCATTAAGTCCTTTTAAATATTAAATGTCCTGCCGACCGGGCCGATTTGCTATTCCCACTCAATCTTGGCGAGAATGCGACGATAGCACTTTTCTTTGCTCATTTTCCAGCATCCATTTCCACGCGGGAACCACCATTATTTTTTTGTTTCCAATTTTGAAATGGTCTTCCTGGTCATTTGTTATTATTAGCCCTTTGTTTAGGCTGAATTTATCCATTGCCTCTATCAAGCCTGCCGTTTCTCTTTCCTTATTTTCTTTGGTGAGCTTCCAGCACACCTGTATCACGCCGGTTACTTTCTTGCCTTCTCTTATTACGAAATCACATTCCTTGGATTCGCTAAAGTAGAAAATGTCTTTTGACCTTCTTTTCAGTTCAACGGCGACAATGTTCTCTAGAAGTTTCCCTTGGTTGTCCATGAACCTGAAACCAAGGGCGGTGAGAAAGCCATTGTCGATGCAATAAACTTTTTGCGGGTTTTGGATTTGTTTTTTCACCGAATAGTCGAATTTCGGCAGGAAAAAAAACACCAGCGCGTTTTCAAAAGCGGTTGCAAAGCCCTTTACAACGCCCCTGTTTCTTGCCCCGAGCATCTCGGAAATGCCCCTGAAGCTGAACTTGCCTGAAGGGTTTGACAGGAAGAAATAGGACAATTCGCGCAATTGCTTTTCATTTTTCCCGAAACGCTTTATTATGTCCTTGTAAAGGATGTTTTCATAGAGGTCTTTCAAAACAATTTCCTTTTCGCTCAAAACATACATTGGGAAGCCGCCTGCCAAGAGGTATTTTGAAAATGCGCCTGCGACCTTTGCCTTGGCCCCAAAATCGGAATCATATCCCGAATAACCCTCTTTTTTTGCATCAAGATATTCCCTGAAGCTAAACGGGAACATTTTCAGGGTTAATGCCCTTCCTGTCAGTGCGGTAGAAATCTCGGAGCTTGTGAGCTTTGAGTTTGAGCCAGTTATAACGATTTGGAAGTCCGATTTTATCCTATCGGCCCATTTTTCCCAGCCCTCTACCTCCTGAATCTCATCAAGAAAAAGGAAACACCGCTCTTCATAGTCATTTTCAACCAAAAAATCCATTACTAGCTGGAAATCTTTCACGGTAAAACCGGACAGCCGCTCGTCATTGAAATCAATGTAAATGCATTGTTTTGCCCCAAGGCCAAGGGAATCCTTGAATTGCTTCATCAGGAAAGACTTGCCGCACCTCCTGACCCCCGTGATAACTAGCGGCATTTTCAAAGGCAGCAAATCGCCGAGTTCTGAAAGTTTTTCCCTGTGAACAAACGGGTCTTCGGCTTCAAATGTCTTATGCTGGTCATTGAGCACGAATCGTAAAGTCTCTCGGTCCATGCAAAAAATGGCCGGCAATCAAATTAAAAACCTTTCTAAAGTGGTACAAAAAATGTGCCAGTTTGATATAAAAGTGGTACAAAAAATGTGCCACTTATTCCCACTCAATCGTCGCAGGCGGCTTGTGCGTCACGTCAAGCATCACCGCACCGGCACCCTTCACTTTCATTATTTTTTCAGCCATTCCGCGCAGCGCATTCTCTGGCACCGGGTAGAATTTCGCTGTCATTGCCTCGCGCGAGCTCACGGGCCTGAGCACAATACCTTCGCCTTTCCCCCCAAAATCGATTGGGAGGAGCACGACCGGGAACTGCCAGATTTCCTCCATCAGGCCGGCTTTTTCAGTTTCATCCATCGCGATAGCGTCGGCTTCCCGCAGCTTTCCAATCCTTCCCTTGTCCAAATACGCCTCTTCAAGTTTTATCTGACCGGCTTTTTCCTTGCTCACGAGAAGGACAACCCTGTTGACCGCATTGAACGAGTTCGTTATGAGCGTCGAGATTTCCTCAATCTTTGCATAATCAACTGGCCCCTGCAGTAGCACTGCGTTCCTGTACGTCCTGTTGTCCCCCTGCACGCCTACCGCTTTCACCGGCAGGAGAATGGCTGAATAGCCGGAGCCGATTATTTTTTTGCTTATGGCTTCCTGCAAGCCAGGGACAGTTGTTTCCCTTCCATTGCTGCACAGCACCCTTATTGCGAGCCCTGGCCCAGGGAAAGGGTGCCTGTTCACTAGTTTTTCCGGCAGTGCAAGCAGCCTTCCGAGTTCCCTCACTTCATCCTTGTAAAGCTGGTTCAGTGGCTCGATGACTTTGCCTTCTTCAATCATTTTCTGCACAATCGGCGCCCTGTTGTGGTGCGTCTTTATCCTGTTAGAGTTCCTTGTTGCACCCGTTTCAATGGTATCAGGGTAAATGGTGCCCTGGCCTAGCAGCCAGCCATCGCCACCGAAACCCAGCTTTTCCATTTCCGCCATTGCAAGGTCAATGAACAATTTTCCGATTATGTTTCTTTTTTCTTCCGGTTCGGAAATGCAGTCCAGTGCCTCGAGGAATTCCTTTTCCGCATTTAGCAAATGCACCTTCTTGATGCCGAGCTTTTCTATTTCTTTTTTCACGAGCGCGCTTTCGCCCTTGCGCATGAACCCAGTGTCAACGTGCAGGGCGAAAACCCTTTCAGGGCCGAGCGCCTTTCCCAGCAAGGCAAGGCACACAGTGGAATCCACGCCGCCGCTCAGGAGCAAAAAAACTTTTTTTCCGTCCGCCTGCTTTTTTATTTCCCCGATTTTGATGCCGAGGTAATTCCGCATTGTCCAGCCTTTGCTGCAGCCGCACACCCCGAAAACGAAATTTGAGAGCATCTCCAGCCCGTGCTCCGTGTGTGTTACCTCTGGGTGGAACTGCAGGCCGTACATTTTCCCCTTGTCGTCAGAGATTGCCGCGAATTCGCAGTCCTGTGTCGATGCCTCGCCGGAAAAGCCTTTTGGCAGGACTGAAACCCTGTCGCCATGGCTCATCCATACCAAAAAATTTTTCGGGAGGCCTTCAAACAGCTTCCTGCCTGAATTTTCCAGCCGAGCAACCCCGTACTCCTTGACCTTCCCTGGCTCCACCCTGCCGCCCATTTCCTGACCCATGAGCTGCTGGCCATAGCACAGCCCCAGCAAAGGTATTCCAAGCCTGAAAACTTCCGGGTTGAACTCAGGCGCGTCCCTGCCATAAACGCTCGCCGGCCCGCCGCTAAGTATTATGCCCTTCGCTCCCCTAAGCTCTGAAGAAGAGGCAGTTGGCAGCATTATTTCGGAAAAAACCCCGAGCTCTCGTATGCGCCTCGCGAGGAGGTGGGTGTACTGGCTTCCGAAGTCGAGGACAATGACCTTGTCAACTGCCTTCTCAATGCTGCTGCCCTGCATAGAGGCAATTTGCCAGAATCTTTTTAACAATCTTTTGATTTTTCCACGCGACAAATAGGCATATATCCGCTTCAACTGCTCCTGCAGGTGGATTCCTCTACGTCACACCGTGCGTTTTCCATGCCCTTATATCCTTTGCAGTCTTCCTTTGTCCTGCAATAAGTGCAGTCAGTATCATTGCCATACGTGCATATCGAGTCATCACATTTATTGTCCCCTGAAACGCACACGGTGCCCTGGAGGATTTCCCTTTTGCACTGGTCCCTGAGCTCGCTTACCGGCACCTTTTCGCAGAGAGCCGCGTCATCCTTTTCCTCTGCATAATCCTTGTAGCAGTAATAAGCCCCTTTGTAAGGCAGGAGCCTCATGTTTTCCCTCTTTGCAAGGCTGCATATTTCCTGCGAATTGTGCTTGATGGCGATTCCTGAAAAGCACTTGTAATATTCGACATCAGGCGCTATCTTCTCACACCTGTTCGTGTCGCTGTTAGCAAGCGCTATTGCCGAAATGCAGTTCGCTATTGTGATGATTTCGTTGCGTGGTATCCTCAGGCAGGCTGTCTCGCTGTTTGTGTCAAAAGCGACCTTTGCAATGCACCCTGTCAGCAGGTTTGTGTCACTCGCAATGAACTCGCAGGTTCCAACGCGCTGGCTCTTTATCGCGGCATCATTCAGGCATGTGTTCTTTTCCCTGTAATCCGAATACTCGCCGCACACGCTTATGCTGGGTGTTTCACCTGCAATGTAAAGCAGGCACTGCTTCAAGAGGCCGGAATCGGCTATTGATTTGCATCCTTCAGGGTCAGGTTTCCTCGTTGCAACCCAGTACCTGCAGGCATCCAGCGCATTCCGGTCCGAAATCGTTGAACAATCAGCCTTTTCAGGGCTGCCCCATGCGTTAATGAAGCACTTCCTTTTTTCCTCGTCGCTTATGAAATCGAAACAGCCTTGCCCTGAATTATTGGAGTCGGCGGCCATTTAACATTCTTCAGAATCATAGTTGATTTCGATTAATTTAGAGCTTACCTTTTAGCAAATATTCCTGTCCTTCTTTTTTCCTGAGACAAAGGTGAGGCAGGAATCCCTTGTTTCCAGCCT
>CABMIU010000058.1 GCA_902386385.1 uncultured archaeon | reverse complement strand
CTTCAGTTGCTCATTTTCCGCTTTAAGCGCAGCAAAATCTTCATCCGAAACAAGCATGCTTCAAATAGGGAAAACCCCTATTTGGGGTTTTCGCATTAGAAAACCGAACAAAAAGCTAAACACTTACCTTTTGGCATATTTTGGAAAAGCAGTCTTTGGCCCTCACGCGAACATCCTGTGCTCCGGGCTGGCTTCCTTTTTCGATATTTTCCGGCACGCTTCGCTGAAGTCACTGAGGGAGACTTTCCGCCTGTTGCCGCGCAAGGCGAACATTCCCGCTTCGGTGCATACCATTTTGAGGTCTGCTCCTGAAAAGCCATCGCAGAGCCCCGCCACTTCCGCAAAGGCGAAGTTTTCCTCAATGTTCATTTTCGCCGCGTGTATCCCGAGGATTTTTTCCCTGCCTTCTTTTTCAGGCAGAGGCACTTCAATTACGCGGTCAAAGCGCCCCGGCCTCAGCAAGGCAGTGTCTAGCATGTCAATCCTGTTCGTGGCCGCAATGACCTTTACGTCCCTGAGCTCGTGGAAGCCGTCCATCTCCGAAAGCAGCTGCATCATTGTGCGCTGTACCTCGCGGTCTCCGTTTGCCGTGGCAAACCTTTGCGAGCCGACCGAATCTATTTCATCGATGAATATTATCGCTGGCCTTTTTTCCTGGGCGAGCCTGAAGACATCCCTGACGAGCTTTGCCCCTTCGCCTATGTATTTGCGCACGAGGTCAGTGCCTGAAAGCGAGATGAAAGTCGCTTTCGCCCTGTTTGCGACCGCCTTTGCGAGCATGGTCTTGCCTGTTCCGGGGGCGCCGTGAAGGAGCACCCCGTTGGGTGGCTCTATCCCGAGATGCTCAAAGCTTTCAGGCGAGAGCAGCGGCAGTATCACGGCTTCGTTCAGCTCGTTGATTTCCTTTTCAAGGCCCCCGATTTGGCTGAACGTTGTTGATGGCCTTTCAATGACTTCCATCGCGTTAACGCGCCAGTCCTTGTTCTCCGGGAAAACCTTCATTATCAGTAGGTTGCGCTGGTTCATTGCGACCCTCTTGCCCGGCTCTAGTTCATTCTCGGTGCCCCTTGACGCGCTAACAAGGAATTCGAGGCCGTTGCTGTTCTTTACTATAGCTTTCCTGTCCGGCAGGACCTCGTGGATTGTGCCAATCAGGAGGGGTGTTGCCTGCATTTCCGAAATTTCCTTGTGAAGGCGCTCCATCTCAATCTGCATGGCTGTGAGCTTTGCGCCGGTGAACTGCCTTTCCGCCTCGAGGCCCTTGAGCTGCTCCTCGAGGGAAAAAACATAATCGTAAACGTCATATGTTCCTTTTTTTTCCCGCGCTTCTGATTGCCTTTCCGTTTCAGTGAAAAGGCCCGTTGCCTGCTCGCCGTCAGGGAACTGCTGAGCCCCGGTTTGCGGTACTGCAGGCCTTCCTGCCATTGCCCGGTTCGCCTTTGGTTGTGTCGCTTCTGCCAAAAAACCCTTCTCCTTTGCAGCATTTGCCTGCCTTGGCTTGCCGCAAGTATCGCCTTGCAGGCTGCCTTGGCCAGTAAAATAACTAACTATTATGGTTGCCTTTTAAACTAAACTTTTCCTTTTGTTATAAGGCCGTCCTGAACTGATTTGGATTTGGGCATTAATTTGAATCGTGGCGGGACAGGGCGTCTTGGGCTGGTTTTTGTTTTAGCAGCTTGATATTAAACGGTGTTTCAATGGGCTTTGCTGAAGTGCTTCTCGTTTTCCTCGTTGTTTCGGTTTTTGTCACTTATCTGCTGAAACGCTATGCGAAAGCCGAGTCATTTTTCGTTGTTTCGCTGATAAGGTCAAAAAAGCCGATAGGTTTTTTTGACAGTGTTGCAAGGAATGTGCCTTTCCTAGATGCCTTTGCGAAAATCGGCCTCATTCTCGGCTTCGGCGCGTTCGCAATTGACTACCTTTATGGCAAGGATATGCCGAAGGCGAAGCGCATCGGCCTTTTTGCATTCTCTTCTGCGGCATTGTGCTCGCTCCTTATCCTTGTTGACCTTTCGATGGGCATGCCTTTCTCGAAAAACCTGATGATAGGCTCTTCTTTCCCTTTGATGGTTGCCTCTTTCGGCTTGATGGGCTTTGCGGGATTTTCCCTATTCTCCCTAGCATTGCAGGCTTTTGACATAATAATGAAATACCTTGTAGGGATTAGGGGTTGCCCCGGCGTAGCGCCATTGATTCCCGGCGTTGAAATCCCGCGGGTGCCGGTGACCCCGCCGCTGCACGCATGGCTCTCGCTGCTCATAATATTGGTCGTGCATGAGGCAATGCACGGCATCCTCGGGAGGAGGCACGGCTTTGCGATAAAGTCAACCGGCATAATCCTTTTCGGCTTCCTGCCCATTGGCGCCTTTGTCGAGCCTGATGAGGCGGAACTTAAGCGCGCGCGGGATGAAAGTGTCCTGCCTTTCCTTGCCGCCGGCCCGATGGCCAACCTTCTGCTGATGCTGGTCGCGGGCCTTGTCCTGTTCGCTGGCATGGGGATAAGCTCTGCCGCGATTGAGCACTTTTACCCCGGCCTCACAAGCCAGGCGTTTTCAGGGGTGAAGGTCCTGGGCGTTTCAGAATCGACTTCAGTGTGCGGCAGCACCTACCCCTCGCCTGCGTTTGGACTGATGAAGGCCGGAGACATCATAAGGAAAGTGGACAATGTTGAAATAACAGGGCCGGACAAATTGTACGCTGGATTGCAGCGCGACAGGGGTTCGGAGAAATCATTTTTGCTCGACCGCAACGGCTCTGATGTTTTGGTTTCGATGAAGCCGAATGAGATGGGCCAGTTCGGCTTCACCATGGAGCCGATGCGCAACGAAAGCCTCGTGGTGCCTGAAGGGTACAAGGCAATCGCATTTGCATCTTACTATCTCCTTGATTTCATTTACTGGCTTTTCCTGCTGAACTTCCTTGTGGCGGTCATCAATTTCCTGCCGATGCACCCTTTCGACGGCGGAAGGATTGGCAAAATAATTTTCGGCCAGTACTTCATTTCTCCCGGCCGGTCCAAGGAAGAGAGCCAGGACCTCGTCGCGAGATTCTTCATGGCCGCGATATTCGTGCTGCTGCTAATCAACGCGTTGCCGCTGTTATTTTGATTGCTGCGACTGCCCTTCTCGCAAAATTCCTTGGCCTTTTTAGCGCCCTGTGGGACTTATACCGTGCCCTTATTATTGCCAAGTCGGCTGTCTCAACCAGCCTTGCTATTCCTTCAAGCTTTGCCGTGCCTTGCCTAATGATTATTGTTTCTTTGAAGGGGATTGCTTTTTTGAGCTGGTCTATGTGCATTGCACCAGCAAGGACAAATTTTGGCTTGAGCGCGAGCAGCCTTTTTGCCATTATTTTTTCCCTTGCCGGGCCAATTAGAAATCGGAAAAAATTGTGTTCTTTTTTGGTTATTTGGCGGCCCTCTGCACTCTTTTTTTCCTGTTCTATTATGGTTTTGCCTAATTTTTTTCTTGCAAAACTGCTGTCAAAGCCGACAATGTTTGCGCCCCTTTTTACAATAAATCCAATTACCTCATTAATAAACACAAGGTCTCCCATAGAATCTTTTAACCTTACAGACTTTCTGTAGAGGTTCATAAGCCTTTGGCCAAAGGTCCATTGTTCTTCAAGGCTTTGTATGGCGCGGTCATTTTTTTGGATTTCTGCAGCAAGGAGTTGTATTTTCGTGCCGTACCCGCCATTGACATTAACCATAAGGTTTTCCATGTCATATAGCGAGAATTCTATTGCAACAATGTCGCCTTTTTGCAACCCTTTCTTTTCAAGTTCGGCCACCACTGCTCTTGCATTCTCTATTCCATGATGGTATAACCCTATGAGGATTGCACCGCTTTTGCTTTTCATTAAAGGATGACTGTTTTGCAAAATATTAACTTATGCCACTGCTGAAATAGCCATTTTATACCAGCGAGCAGTTGCCTGAAAAATAGTTTTTCGGGAAAGGTTTCCCTTTCCCGGTAAGTTTGATTTTTGGCTTATATATACCCTAGGTCGAACCTGCCTTTCGGCTTCTGCTCCGACTTCGGCTGCGAAGCCTTTATGTATGGGCTGTGCACTCCCGTGAAGATTGTTATTACCTCAATCTTGTTGTCAAAGGTCGGGTCTACCCTCGCGCCCCATATCACTGTCGCCCTGGGGTCAATCTGCTCCGTGAGCTTCTCCCCTATGCCGTTTGCCTCGCCCAACGTGAGTTCCGGGCCGCCCGTGATGTGTATTAACGCGCCTGTCGCCCCTGCAATGTCGACATCCAGCAGCGCGTTTTTGAGCGTGTCCTCGACAACCTCATCCACCTTGTTCACTGACTTGCTCTCGCCTACAGCGATTACCGAAAGTCCCTTGTTGCTCATTATGGACCTGACATCTGCGTAGTCGAGGTTAATCAATGATGGCTGTGTGATGGTTTCCGTGATTCCGCGCACTGTTCTCGCGGTGACTTCATCCGCTACCCTGAACGCGTCCTGTATCGGCAGGTTCGGTACCAATTCAACGAGCCTGTTGTTGTCGATTACAACGACCGTGTCTGTGACCTGCTTGAGTGCCTCAATCCCTTCCTCGGCCTTTATGAGCCTTGCCTTTTCCAGTGCGAACGGGTATGTCACGATTGCGATTACGATTGCACCCTGCTCCTTCGCGATTTTGGAAATTATCGGCGCGGCGCCTGTTCCTGTGCCTCCGCCCATTCCGGTTGACACGAACAGCATATCGACTCCGCTCAGGACTTCCTCGAGTGCAGCTCGGCTGACCTCTGCAGCCTTTGCCCCGACTTCTGGGTAGCCGCCTGCGCCAAGTCCCCGCGTGACGGATTTTCCGATAAGTATTTTTGTTATCTCGTCGTTGATTATCGCAAGGTGCTGCTTGTCAGTGTTCACTGCCACGAGCTGTGCACCTGCCGTGCCGAGGTTTGCAATCCTGTTGACTGCATTTCATCCCGCGCCGCCAACGCCCACTACCATTATTTTCGGCGTGCCGAATTCCTCGAAATGTTCCTCCTTCCTCTCGGAAGCGGTTGATATTGCGCCTTCAACTATTGACTTCATGTTTTCACCCCTTCAAGACGAAGCAATCGCCATGAAAAAATAAGTAACTTGTACTATTGCTGCTGAACTCCTATATATACGTTGCGTTTTATGTATAGGGTTATAATAACGCTTTGTTTAAAAAAATGGGCAAAAAACAGCCATATCCCCTTATGTATAACCGTTAATAATTCAAAAAACCTCAAAATAATGTTAATTTCCATTTAACAATGCTTATTTTGGTTAAAAAAGCGTTAAAAAAAGGTATTATTGGTTTTAATTGTTTTTTAATGCTCTAAATTCGACAAAAGCCCCCATTTTTTCTTTGATTTTGTGCCTTTTTTTGGCTTTTTTCTCTTTTCTTGACGTAAAAATGGTCGGAAAAAAACTGGCAAAAAGCCGGCAATGGGGCGGGCATATTTTCTGGGGGGTTAAATGTGGTGTTACATAACTTTTTCCAGAATTTGCATCAACTCTTCCGGAAATTCCCGGAACTTGCTTCAATCGGCTTTAAATATCTGGGGGAACATTATTGTCTTGTGGGCTAGTTCGGGGAGTTAGCGGTTCCCTGTTGCCGGCAATCCGCTCCAGCCGGGAACGAGGCCGCGAGGCGGTTTGCATTCATGGCTGCTTCCCGCCCAATCGTGGACCTTCTGTCCGCCGAGGCTGCCTGCAGGAGCCAACCCCGCGAGGCCCGGAAGGGTGCAGCGGTAACTTTTGCATTCGGTGCTTGGCGCAAACGGAAGCGAGAAAGGGACCGGGGCAAAAAGGCATCCATGCCTGCGTAATCCACTTGCGGCGGCCCACACTTCTTTTCAAAAAATCTTTAAAATTCAATTGCAAAGTTTCATTGCTGTTCCTGCCCGTTTCCGGGATTTTCCTGGCTCGTCCCGCCGCCTGCGCCCCCTGCCGTTGCCTGCGCTGTGATTTCAATGATTTTCCTCATCGCCGCCGCGAAAAAGCCCGCGAGGTTTGAGAGCAGTATGTTTGAAAGGAACATGAAAAGCATTGCCATACTTCCCGCAATCACGAGCCAGTAGTATTTCGCAATCAGGTCCAGGGCGGGGGACTGCTGCCTTATCAGGTCAAACGTTATCACCTGCTGGCTCTCATCGGCGCGCTTCGCGAGTTCATCCGCCACTTTCTTCTTTGCCTCAGGCGAATCCATGCCCTGCTGGATTGCATCCATTGAAAGCACGAACGCCTGCACATCAGGGTCCTGCTTCCCCCTGAGATTCTGGAATTGCTGGCTCGAAGAAATCATTGCAATAGCCTGCTTCTGCGATGCGAGCAGGGTTTCAGCCAGCCTGTCAGTGAGGCCGCTTCCGCCCGCATTTGGCTTTATCGCGAGTTCCATTACTGAATCCCCGAATTCCTTCACGTTCTTTTCATTGTCAGCCCTTTCCACCAGCGCTGTTGAGATGAAGAACCCGATTGCGAGCAGGATGAAAAGGGCTTTTGCGGCCGAGGCCGTTGTCCGGAAAGTTACAAATCTCTTGAGTTCGCCTTTTTTCAGGTAAACACTTTCGAGCATTGCCACAATCCCGATGCCGAAAAATATCGCTGTTATGAATCCTGTTGCCGCGAACCCGAACATCGCTATCAATGCTGCGAGCCCGGCGAACGCCCCGCCGAATGAAACAATATATGCCTTCTGCCTGCCGTAGAAATGCGGCAGCAGTGCAATAATTCCTACCGTAAATGAAAGTCCCAAGGCAAAAAGGATGAACCCCAAGCTGGTTGCCTTTGACAGCATTTCTGAAACGCCTTTCGTTGTCAGCGTGTTTATGCCTGTGATGCCGCTCTGGTAAAGGAAAAAGCCCCACGCCGCGATGCTCAGCGCAATCATCAGGGCAAAAGCTGCCGCAATAATCCTCGTGTCCATGGTGCTAAGACAATCCCTTTTCAGTATAAAAACATTGTTCCTGTGGACATGGCCCTGCATTTTTCACCGGACAGGCTGCTTTGCATTTGGCTGCAAGCCAATGAAGTTTCGGTTTGCATTTTTGCCGTTTGAAGCCTTTGCCTAACCATTTTAAATCTAACCAGAACACATTGGGTAAGTTGCCTTCGTAGCTCAGCAGGTAGAGCACCTGACTGTTAATCAGGGGGTCGGTGGTTCAAGTCCACCCGAAGGCGCTCTATTTTTTTGCGGTAAAAATTTGCAGGCGTCAGGGCATTTTTGGATTCGAATTTCCCCTTTCAATTTCCCTTTTCGATTTAATGAAGAAGTACGATATCGTCACGATTGTTATCAGCGGCGAGACGAATTCATTTATTCCGTGCCCGAAGCTTTCAGCGACCATCACGATGCCGAGGAAGAACACGGAGTACATCGCCCCGTTCTTGAGGTACTTGTATTTTTTCACGTTCTCGATGTTGCGCAGCGTAAGTTCCCTCACTACGACCGCGCCGAGGCCATTGCCGAGTATTATCAGGGGCACGGAAAGGGTGAATGCGAATGCGCCAATGACTCCGTCCACGGAGAATGTCGCGTCAATAACTTCCAAATAAAGTATCTTGCTCAGGTCCGTCATCGGGTGGCCTTCCATTAGTTTCTTTTCCTGCTCCGCCGCATTCTCCTTGAAGCCGTGGGTGATGAAGAATGCCGTTGAGCCTACAACCGCGCCGAATGCGAGCAGCGGGTCCTTCTTTATCGCGAACCAAACAATGCCTGACAGCATTATTGAAATCACCGCGTAGAACCATATGCCGTGTTTCTGTATCTCTTTTTCGCCTCGCAGGCCGTAGTGCTTCGGCTCGAGGAACAGCCAGTGAAAGAAAAGGAAAATCAGGAAAATCCCGCCTCCTATCAGCAGTATTGGCTTCGACAATTCCATAGATTCCTTCACAATCGGGTTCGAGCTGAACGATGCCATGAATGCATCAACAGGCCCCAGGCCTGGGTTGGCGGCCCATATTATCGCAAAGGGCAGGAGGCCGCGAACGAGGAATACCGCTATTATGAGCCCCCATGAGAGGAACCATTTTCTCGCCTTTGAAGACATTTTCCCGAGGACATCGGCATTGATGACCGCGTTGTCTATCGAGGTTATTATCTCGAACAGCATGAGGCCGAAGGCGACGAATGCGATTGAAAAAAGGTCGAGCATACCCTTTTTCCGCACCAAAAAAATTTAAAGGGCCTTGGCTTGGCCTTTTTGATTTTTGAAGCTTGATGCCGGGATTGCATGGAGTTTTGGCTTGGGGCTATTCTGCGGGCTGATTCGGCGGAAATCCATTGCAGTTTGCCAAAATAATCGGTTTATAAATGATTTCAGTGGTAAAATCCTTACAAATAGGCTTTTGAATTTGGCCGGCTTTTTTTGGTTTTATTGTTTTGCCATTGAAGCCATTGATTGTTTCACTTGGTTTTTTGGAAGATTTTGTATGGATTTGAAAGGCATCCCCCTGGATGCAAGGCTTGTGAAGGCTATTGAAGGCCTCGGCTACGAGGAGTTCACGCCGATACAGGTCAGTGCCATTCCCGAAGTGCAGAAGGGCAGGGATGTAATCGCTCAGTCGAGCACCGGTTCAGGGAAGACAGCCGCTTTCGGCCTCCCGATTCTGGAGAAAATAAAGGAAGGTGCCGGCATACAGGCCATGATTCTCACGCCTACAAGGGAGCTCTGCCAGCAGGTTTCCGATTCCCTTTCAGACTTTGCCGGGCACACCAAGATAAGGGTGGCGCCGGTTTTCGGCGGAGTTTCGATAAACCCGCAGAAGCAGGCCCTGCAGTATTCCGAGGTTGTCGTAGGCACGCCGGGCAGGATTCTCGACCATATTGGCCAGGGCTCGATAAAGCTGGGCAAGGTTCGCTTTTTTGTCCTGGACGAGGCAGACAGGATGTGCGACATGGGCTTTTACGAGGACATCGAACGCATAATGCAGGCCCTGCCTAAGGAAAGGCAGACAATGCTATTCAGCGCGACAATAACCCGCGACGTCGACAAGCTTGTTTCGCAGTACATGAAAAATCCTGCCAATGTAACCGGCGAGCAGTACGTTGACCCGTCGCTTTTGAAGCAGGTGTATTATGATGTTTCGCCGGCAGAGAAATTTTCCGTGCTAATGCATCTCCTAAAGAAGAACACGTTCGGCCTTTCACTGATTTTCTGCTCGACGCGCAGGGAAGTCGATGTCGTTTGCCGCAACCTCCACAAGGCTGGGCTGCAGGCAATGGCAATCCATGGGGGCCTGACGCAGTCAAGGCGCATGCATGCCCTTGACTCCCTCAAAAAGGAGCGCATTGATACCCTTGTCGCGACTGATGTCGCGGCGCGCGGCCTCGACATAAGCGGCGTCTCTTATGTTTACAATTGGGATGTGCCCCCTACGCCCGAAGAGTACATCCATCGCATAGGGAGGACTGCGCGCGCCGGCAAGGACGGCCTCGCAATAACGCTTCTCGTGCCGCATGACCACCTCAATTTCAGGTCAGTGATGAGGAACTCGTCCCTTACCATCGTGAACGAGCCGACCCCGGAAGCGGAGCCGGTCCAGATGCAGAGGCATTCAGCGATAAGGAACGAAGGCCATGGAGGCGCCGGGCCGGTTGGGAGCGGCAGGGGCTTCGGCTCAGGGTTCGGCCATTCAAGGGGGCCAACAGGGCAGTCCGGCGGCCGCGGTTTCGGAAGCGGCAGGCCCGGAAGGGGATTTGGCGGAAGGGGCAGTTCAGGTGAATTCGGTGACAGGCGCTCCGGAGGGCATTCTTCAGGTTACGGAAATGAACGCTCCGGCTCAGGGGAATCCGGTTATGGCGCCGGGCGCGGGACGGGCAGCAGGCCGTATCCTTCTTCAGGCAGGCGCAGCGGCCCCCGTGACGAAGGCCACGGCGGTTTCAGGAGACCCTCAGGAAGGGGTTTCGGCTCTCGCGGCGGCAGGAACGATTTCCCTGCCAGGCGCGGCGGCCCGCACACAAGGCACCACGGCAGGGTCCGCGGAAATCCGGATGAGCAGTACTGATTAGTTTTTTTTATGCCAGCAGAAAAGCCATCTGCAATTAAGAATAACATTTCGCCCAGTACCATCGGCGACATTGGCGACCTCGGAGATGTGCCCGCTCTCACGGCGGAGTGCCTTCTCCTTGACGAGGCGCTTGAAAATGCCCTTGCCGCAGAGCCAAAGCTCCTCGAGCCAGCAAAGAAGATGGCCAGCCACCATGTGAGGCTGCTTTTCGTCAGGGCTCTCGCAAAGAAAAGCAAGGCGGTTTCAGCGAAAACAGTCAAATTAATTTTTTCAGGCCTCCTCCTGGAACTTGAGGGGCTGCTTCACAATCATTCCCTCGGCAAGGAAGAGCACAAGTACAGGCTCCTGCAGGAAATAATAGCAATACGCGAAAAAAGGCTCGCGGCAGAGGCCGATTCCGATGAACTGCATGAAACCTCGGCCCTAATGGACTCATGCATAAAAATGCACGAAGCTTACATGCGCTCTGCGCTCGGCAAGGCATTCGGCGAAGTCGAGCGCGAGCTGAGGAAAGTGGAATCCGGCTTTTCATTTGAATGAATTTATTTGCTGGCCGATTGCTTGCCGCAGTTTCCAAGTTTTAATGCCCTGGACGGGTGGCCTTCTTGGGCCATAAACCTTTTGGTTTATTCCCGTTCAACCTCATGAATATTAACCGCGGCAGGGGCTATTCTTGGGGGATGTCAACTTGCTTGATTTGGAATCCGCGAAGCTGTGGGGCATTTACAGGCACATTTTCCCGGGCTTCAGCCAGAGCCACATCGCGGTTTACCGCTGCCTCTGGCGCATAGAGCCGCGCACCGGCGAGGAAATAATCGCTGAAACGGGCCTTGCGAAGGCAACGGTTTTCAAGGCACTTTCCTCCCTCGTGAAGGAAGGCCTCGTCAAGAAAATGCGCCTCGGCAAAGTGTGCTACTGCGCCCCGGACCCATTAGGGGACTATGCTGTTCTTTGCAGGGGATTGCGCTCCAAGCTGGAAAGCGGAAAAGAAACTATCGGCTCACTGATAAAGAACTCGTCCGGCTTGGGGGGAGAGGTTTACCTCGTTAAGCGTGACGGCGGCCAGCAGCGCCTGATACTCAAAGGAACGAGGGAAACACTCACCGATGAATGCAAGCTCCTCGACCTGCGGCGCGCGATTGATTCCCAGCTCAGGCAGGCAAGCGAGCAGAAGGCGAAAGCGTGGGCGGTGTGCCGGTGAGATTGAAATTAATGCAAGGTAATACTATTCATGCAAACGGCAATCAACCAGTGAGTTGAATTTCCATTCTCAGGGAACCTTTAAATACTTTAACTGGGCCAATAATATTGGCTTGGCAAACAGGCCAGTGGCAGTCCGGTTCACGGTTTACTGCCATACTATTTCTTTTTTTAATTGCTGTTACATGTAGGTTTACTATGGGGTTTATAGAAAATTTTCGGGAGTTCATTACTAGTAGTTCCAAAAAGAAGTCCTCTTTGGAAGTTAATGTTGCCTTTGATAATCCTGAATTTAAAGTATTTGAAACTTTAGTGAATGGGAAAAGAGTTGCAGTTGACATATTACAAGCAAAAAGAACTTTTACCGGGGCTGCTGGAAACGTTGGGTTCACAGAAAAATCTTTAGGTCTTGGAGGTAAATCTAGTAGAACAACAGAATGGGAATCTAAAAGGGCTTATGAACATCCCGAGTACACCCGTCTGATGTCTCAAGATCCTACTCTTAATACTCAAAGGATAGCTCAATTGTCTCGAAGTACTGGTACACAGCACCTTGTATCGTCTCAAACTCTTCCATTTGGAGAAATCATAGAAGAGCGTCTTTCTACTGATAACGCGATTAAAATGACATCTAGTGTAAGTGGGGCAATAATTGTTACAGGGTTAAGTGGTATTCCTTTGGTTGTACCCCAAAATGCCAATAATTCAAAGAAGCACACGTCCTTCAACAATTTGTAAGAGCCTTACAATTCTCTTTTTCTTGGGAATATTTTCATTGCCGTGCTTCCATTTGATTGTTTCTCATTAGTCATTTTTGATAGGTTGGCGATTATGCTTAAGTAGGATTTTTTGTCATAAATTTTTTTGCCGATTTGTAGCCGTATCCAATTTGAGTATTCTCGCTGGTATGCGTAGCAGACAAGATCTGCTATTTCGTAAAAACAAGAGTCGTTTATTGGGTTTATGTTGACTGTTTTGATAATGTTGGGCAACTTCATGTAGCCGGTGCCGTTTTGCGTGGCTGTTTTGTGCAGGGAGGTAATTCTTTTTTTGAGGACTTGCTGGGATTGGGCGAGATTTACTTGTCCGAGCTCGCAGTGATTATTTTTGTCGATGGTTTGTTGGAATTGTTCTAAGACGAATCGGTATGAAAGTTCATAGGGGTTGTCTGGTTTTGAATACTTTTCCCTATACTCCACGTTGTCGATTATTACTCCGATGATTTCCATTTTTTGCTTTGAAAGGAAAGCGTAGGTTGCTTCCAGGATTGCTTGCCCTTGGTCATAGGTCATGAAATTTTTATATATGCATTTATTTTTTGCGAGCGTGTTGTTTAAGTCCACAGCATGTATTGGTTTTTCCCTGACTTCTATCGGGAGGTTGGAGATTTTGAAGAGCCTGAACCCTTCTTCTATTTCCTTATAGGCGCTTTCATGGACTATTGCCCCCGCTAAGACAAAAATATCTGATTCTGGAAACCATATTTTTGAAATATTCGGGTTTCCTGATTCGTCCAGGTAAAGGAAATACATAAGAATTTCACACAGTTCATGTAAAGATTTCTCTCAGCTTTTCCCTGAATTCTTCATGCGTGACGAAACAGCATTTCCCGCCAAAGCCCTGCCCTGCATTTTTTCCTTCAGGGAGCTTGCTCTCCAGGATTACAAAGACCTTTTTCATGTTTTCCTGTGCCACAAAATTTTTGATTTCTTCCCTGCCGATGATTTCCTCAAAGCTATTGCCATTGCCCGGTGCGACCACCCCAAAATAGCCCATTCCTTCAGATGAATTTTTTTCCGACCCATGGAAAACAATGCCGATCCCTGAGCACTCGCCTGTTTTCAGGCTGTCAGTGTATCCCCGTATTTCTGCCGCGGCGAGGCGGAGTGTGGCTTCCTGCTCCGCGGACAACGGCATAATTTTTTCTGCCGGGTGCCAATCCCCGCCCATTTTCATATCCCCTGCCCTTGCCATTTCCATTTCTGCTTTTTCCTTTTCCATTATTTTTTTCATTTCTTCCGGGTTTGTCGTCACGAGTTCGTACTCTTTCGGCGATGGCACCACACGAAGGGGGATGTGGTCGTTGAGGGCGAACAATAGGCCTTCCCCCGGCATTGCAGTGAGGAGTATGCTTTTCTCTTCCGCGTTGAGCCTGAATTTTTTTGAAAGGTCCTCTATTGCAGCGGGTTCCTGGCGGCAAAGGAATTTCCAAGAAGTGTTTGCAAGGATTGTCCTGCCCGCGGGAGTTGAAACCAGGTCTTCAGCTTCCTGCGTTATTATAGCCACTGCTAGTCCGAATTTCCTCGCGGTCTTTATTATCCCGAAAATCCGCGATGCGCCTTCTCCCAGCCCTAGGAGGCTCCATGCCTCATCTATTACCAGCAGCTTCCTTTCCCTGTCCGATTTCATTTTCCTGTACACGAAATCCATTGCGAGGAAAATCATTGCCGGCTTCAGCCTTTCCGGTGTCTCGGAAATATTGAAGCATGAGATTTCCCCCTCGATTTCCGCCTTTGTCCTCCGGTTCAGGAAAGAGAAAGAACCCCTGACAAACGGCCTTACTTTT
>CABMIU010000057.1 GCA_902386385.1 uncultured archaeon | reverse complement strand
TGCGCAAGCACACGCAGTGCTTGCCAGCTTCTACCAAACCACCCAACTCCAAAAAATAGATTTCGAAGAACACATGAATGGACTTATCCAAAACAGGCTAAACCCGACAGGAAGCTAAACAGATACGGTTTTTCCTATTCAACGCTTCAGCCCGTGGCCATGAAAAATCCCTTTAAAAAATCAGCATCAGTCTAATAATTGGGGTTTCAAATGCCGGGCACTGTTATCATCGGAAGCCAGTTTGGCGACGAGGGCAAGGGAAAAGTGACTGATTTTTACTCCGACAAGGCAGAGCTTGTCGTCCGCTACCAGGGCGGGAACAACGCCGGGCATACTGTTGTCGTCGGCAACGAAACACTCAAGTTCCATCTGCTCCCGAGCGGGGTCTGCCATGGAAAGCGAATACTCATCGGTGCGGGAGTCGTCCTCGACCCGCGCGTGCTCAAGCAGGAGATTGAAAACCTCGGGGCGAAAGGCAGGAAAACTGATTTGGGAATTGACCCGCGGACGCACATCATAATGCCGTGGCACAACCTCCTTGATGAAGGGCGCGAGAATTCAAAGAGCAAGACAAAAATCGGCACGACAAAAAGGGGAATAGGGCCATGCTACGCGGACAAGGCCGAGCGCCTCGGAATAAGGTTCGAGGACCTTGTCGATGAAAAAAGGCTGAAGGAGCGCATCGAGGAAGTTTTCCCGATAAAGAAGGCAATCCTCGAGAAAGTTTACGGCATAAAAGCACAGATGACGAAGGAAGGTATCTTCGAAGAGTACAGGACACTTGGCAGTGAGTTCAGGGAAAGCCTTTCTGATGTCAGCCTCGAAGTTTGTGACGCCCTCGATGCGGGCAGGAGTGTCCTGTTCGAAGGCGCGCAGGGCACCTTCCTGGACAATGATTTCGGCACTTACCCTTTTGTAACGAGTTCTCACCCGATTTCAGGCGGGGTTGCGA
The DNA here is from genome assembly GCA_902386385.1 of uncultured archaeon. GTDB lineage: Archaea > Iainarchaeota > Iainarchaeia > Iainarchaeales > Iainarchaeaceae > CABMIU01. Next base: position 10,068 of record CABMIU010000057.1, on the reverse strand, counting down.
CAGGGGTAGGAATGCCCTTTGCGAAAGTGAACCGCGTGATAGGGATTGTGAAGGCATACACCACGCGCGTCGGATTCGGGCCTTTCCCGACAGAGCTTTCTGACAAAATCGGCGAGCACCTTACCCTGAAAGGCCAGTAATTCGGCACGACAACAGGAAGAAAGAGAAGGGTTGGCTGGCTTGACCTCCCGATGCTCCGAACCTCGATGCGCCTGAATGGCTTCACTGAACTGGCGATTACGAAGCTGGATGTCCTAAGCGGCCTTGACAAAGTCAGGGCCTGCGAGAGCTATAACATCGGGGACAACGCCAGCGGAAAAAAAATAGCTTTCTTCCCTTACAGCAACAAGGGCCTAGAGAAGGCGAAGCCAAATTACGCGGAATTCAATGGATTCACAATTTCAGGAAACGAGAAAAAATATTCCGACCTCAGCGCGGATGCCCGCAAATACCTTGAGTTCATAGAGAAGGAAATGAAGTGCCCGATAAGGCTGATTTCAGTCGGCCCTGAAAGGGGACAGACAATACTTAAGTGAAGTCAGATTGGGCAAATTTGCAAATAGCTCATGCCAATTTTAAGTGGGCAATTTCAACTATCAAGAATCTGCGCAGGCATATTTCATCCCGCCTTGTACCTTTCCCTGTCTTCCCTTATCGCTTCCTGCAGCTGCTCGTACGCATGCCTGAAAGTGCCGATTATTATGGATGACCTGGCCCCGAAAATCGGGCGAATCATTTCAACGGATTTCTGCTGGTCTTCCTTCGCAACCATGAGGATGTTTATAGCGTCCGGCTTTTCCTTCAGCACCTCGATAAACGCCCTCTTTTCGGATTCGGGGACACCCTTCATTGAAAACGCCTTCTGCAGGGCGTAGCGCGCACTCTCATCAGCCTGCTGCTTCAGGGCATCCATCGCCTTCCTCGGCATTTTCCTGTCAACGCCGAAAATCAGGTCGTTGATTTCCTTTGCCTTCGCGGCAAGCTCATGCTTTGAAATTCCCATGCAACAAAAGGGGCACGAAAGTGTTAATAAAGAATAATTCCCAATCCTATTACTAATTTGGGGGTGGGCTTTTTGGCGAGAAACACTCCGCTCAGGACGGCGGACAGGCAGGTTTTTGAGCTGATTGAAGGCGAAACAACGAGACAGGAAAACGGCCTCGAAATGATTCCGAGCGAGAACCACTCAAGCGTTGCAGTGCGCGAAGCCCTTGGCTCGGTTTTCACGGACAAATATTCAGAGGGGTACCCCGGAAAGAGATATTATGGCGGCCAGGAATTCACCGACAAGGTAGAGAACCTCGCAATAGAACGTGCTAAAAAATTATTCGGCGTTGAGCATGTCAATGTACAGCCTTATTCAGGGAGTCCGGCCAACCATTCCGTTTACTTTGCCTTGTGCGAGCCAGGCGATGTTGTGATGGGCCAGAGCCTGACCGCGGGCGGGCACCTCACCCACGGGTGGAAAGTGAATTTCTCGGGAAAAATATACAAAGGCGTACAGTACTCGGTGAGGGCTGACGGGATTATTGATGTTGAAGAGGCGAGAAAACTCGCGTTGGAGCACCGGCCAAAGCTCATATGGGTCGGCGCGACAGCTTACTCGCGAGAGCTTCCGTTCGACGAATTCGCGAAAATAGCCGAGGAAGTCGGGGCATACCTCGCCGCGGACATTTCCCACATCTCAGGGCTTGTCGCCGGCGGGGCGCATAAAAGCCCTGTCCCTCATGTCCATATTGTTACAACAACCACCCACAAAACCCTGCGCGGCCCACGCGGGGCAATGGTGATGGTCACGAAAAAAGGTATTGAAAAGGACCCTGAATTGCCTTCCAAAATTGACAAGGCGGTTTTTCCCGGCCTGCAGGGCGGGCCGCATGATCACCAGACCGCGGCGATTGCTGTCGCGCTCGGCGAAGCCTTGCAGCCTGATTTCAGGAAATATGCGGAACAGATTGTGAAGAACTCGCGGGCGCTGGCAAAATCGCTCGCTGAAAACGGGATAAAAGTGGTTACGGGCGGGAGCGACAACCACCTGCTCCTAATTGACCTCACCCCTTTTGGCATTGGCAAGGGTCTCTATGGCCAGGAAGCGCTCGAGGCCGCTGGCATTACAGTGAACAAGAACACGATTCCGGCAGAGCCATGCTCCCCATTTTATCCAAGCGGCGTGAGGCTCGGGACTCCGGCGATAACGACACGCGGGATGAAGGAAAAGGAAATGCAGGAAGTCGGGGAAATAATTTCCTCTGCCCTCAAAATTGGTTGCGTGCACCCTTTCCCTGAGGAAAAGGAAAAGAGAGAAACTGCAATTGCAGCTGCGAAGGGGGCAATTCGCTCAGATAAAGGGCTGAAAAAACTGAGGGAAGAAACCCTTAAGCTGTGCAAGGAGTTCCCATTGCACAAGAAGTGACATTGGAAAAAACAATTTGAAGTTGGAAGTGCATCAATGGCTGCAAAAATAATTGACGGAAGAAAAATAGCAGGGGAGCTGAACGCTTCCCTGAAGGAAGAGGTTGCAAGGCTGCGGCAAAGGGGAATTGTTCCAAAGCTCGTTGTTGTGCAGGTCGGCCGCGACCCATCCTCTACAATTTATGTCGAGAAGAAGCACAAGACCTGCCTTGATCTCGGAATTGAATCAGAGATAAAGCGCTTCGGGGAGAACGTCCCTTATGCCCAGTTCATCGCGGAAATCACTGCCCTTAACAACGACCCAAAAGTGCATGGAATCCTCGTCCAGTCCCCCCTGCCTCTCCAACTTGCAAAGGAGAAAGTTTACGAGATAATTGCGATTGAAAAGGACGTTGACGGCTGGCACCCGCACAGCCACGGGATGAACCTGCTGAACAAGCAAGGGCTGCGGCCGGCAACGCCGAAAGGCGTGATGAAGCTGCTTGAATCAACAGGGGTGCGCCTCGAAGGCAAGAACGCGGTTGTAATCGGCAGGAGCAACATTGTCGGGAAGCCTGTCGCACTGATGCTGATAAACTCGGGCTGCACTGTAACGGTCTGCAACAGCAGGACAAAAAACTCCCGGACTTCACGAAAAAGGCCGACATTCTGGTTTCAGCGGTAGGGAGTCCCGGACTCGTAAAAGCGGGAATGGTGAAAAAAGGCGCAATTGTAATCGATGTCGGCACAACGCGCGGAAAGGATGGAAAAGTGAAAGGCGATGTTGATTTTGAAAAAGTGCGGAAAAAGGCAGCATGGATAACCCCTGTGCCGGGCGGAGTGGGACCGATGACGATTTCCTCGCTGATGGAAAATACGCTTGAGGCATGCAAAAGCCAGGCCAGAGAAATGAGTGGCATTCCATAAAAGGAAACTTTACAATTAGCCACAGCTAACAGGCCAAAGAAAAGTTTAAATCTAATCAGACCCAAATATACTATATGGATGAATGCAAGACAGGATAAGCTTCAGGCCGCATGGAAATTACAGGCAAAGATGGAACAGGTGAAAGGGGGCAATTCAAAATGCCAAATATCCGCCAACGGAAATCTTTTTCTGATTTTTTCAAAAGGCATGTCCATGCAGGAGAAAGGCCGGCTCACGAAGTGGAAGAGGCTACGCGTAATTATGAGCGCATAGAGCATGAAACTGAACATGAAACAAGCGAACATGGCCTTGCCAGGAAATGGGACACACTACAGCCCCACTACTCAAAACTCTTCGGGCTTGAATCTATGAGGGGCGATGCGGAATATATTTTCCCACAAGCGAGATTCAGGTCACAAGATCATGTGCTCAGCATAGGGTCTGGCCCAGCAGTATTGGATAACTATATTGCAAAACACTTTGTGCGGGGCGGAAAAGTTACTTGCATTGACATTTCCCCGAAAATGAATGACGAAGCCAGGCAGCTTGGTGAAAGGGCACAGGTTCCAAATATCAGTTTCATAACGGCTAACGCAGCTAAGCTCCCGATCCAAAACAGCACACAGGATAAAATAATTCTCGGTTACGGGCTGCTTGCAACCAGGAATCCGGAAGGCACGCTCAATGAGGCATACCGTGGGATAAAAAAAGACGGAAACTCAAGGCTGATCCTTCTTGAAGCAGTAGAACATATGGGGATGGCATCAGGATTATTGCATGGCCTTGCCCTCACAGGCTTTGAAGTAACACATAAAGAAGCTCGGCACACAAGCACGGGAATAATCAAAGTATGCGTCACAGCAAAACCCAAAAAGTGATTTTAAATGCCAAAGCCGACTTTCAGGGAGAGAAGGAAATTTGCCAGGCAAAGGCAGGAAAAAGATTTTGCACACCTTGAGCAAAGAAAAAGGTTAATGCATGAAAACGTGGGATTCGAACTATTAAACATCCAATTAAGAGAAGCGACTCAATCCAGAAACGTCCGCGACAAAAACGGATTGCTTGAATTGAGGCAAAATGTCAGAGACCTATACAGAAGCTACATGCAAAAAATGAAAAGGGAAACACATGAAGACCTCAAGAACGGATACAAATTCCTGCTGAACATGCAAAGGGAACTAATTTACCAGATTGACCTATTAATAAAGCACATAGAGCCAAAAAAGAAAATAAAAAAGAAAAGTTCCTGAAGGCCAAAGCATTTAATTTTAAAACAAAGCAATGGGAAATTATAATATGGGGAGAGGCACCGCGAAAAAGCTCATTCTCGGCGTGCTCGGCTCCACCCGCGGCACTGATTTGCAGGCAATAATCGACGCGGCCGAAAGCGGCGCCCTGAACGCAAAAATCGCCCTCGTAGTTTCAGACAAAAAGGATGCCTTCATCATAGAAAGGGCGAAGAAGCATGGCATTGAAACATTATTTTCGGACTACAAAGGCCAAGGGTCAAAGGCAGGGACGGAAAAGGTTTTTGCGCAGGAGTTCAGGAAAAGGAAAGTTGATTTGGTCCTGCTCATCGGCTTCATGAAAATACTTTCCCCATATTTCGTGCGGGAATTCAGGCACCGCATCTGGAACATTCATCCCAGCCTGCTCCCAAAATATGCCGGCGGAATGAACATGGACGTGCATGCACAGGTAATTGCAAACAGGGAAAAGGAAACCGGGTGCACCCTGCACGAGGTTTCGGAAGAGGTTGACGCGGGCCAGATAATAATGCAGAAAAAAACCAATGTCACGCCAAATGACACGCCTGACACCCTGAAGAAAAAGGTGCAGAATCTGGAGCAGGAGTGCTTCCTCGAAGCAATTAAAATGGTTATTGAAGGAAAATTGGTCATAGGTGAGCCAAGTGAAAATTAAAACCGCCCTTATTTCGGTTTCGGACAAAACAGGCCTTGTCGATTTCGCGAAAGAGCTTGCTGAAAACGGCGTGAAAATCATTTCTTCCGGCGGCACGTTCAAGGCACTGCGGGACGCGGGCATCGGATGCACGAGTGTCGAGGATGTCACAGGCTTTCCTGAGATGCTTGACGGCAGGGTTAAAACGCTCCACCCGAAAATACATGCAGGCATACTTGCAAAGAGGAACATTTCGCACCTTGGCCAGCTCAAGAAGCACAACATCGAAACAATCGACCTTGTTGTCGTAAACCTGTACCCTTTCCAGCAGGCCGCATCCAAGGAAGGGGCAAAACTCGAGGAAATAATTGAGAACATCGACATTGGCGGGCCTTCGCTGATAAGGGGTGCCGCGAAAAATCATGAATTCGTCGGAGTCATTGTCGAGCCAAGGCAGTATGCCAAGGTGCTTGAGGAACTCCGCAAGAACGGATTCGGGCTTTCTGAAAAACTGCGCAGGGAACTGATGGTCGAAGCCCTGCAGCACACTGCATTCTATGATGCGATGATTTCCTCATGCCTCGCGGAAAAATTCGGCACTGCAAAGTTCCCTGAAAAATTTTCAATTGGATTCGAGAAGTTCTCCGAGCCGCGCTATGGCGAAAACCCGCACCAAAATGCAATGGTGTACAAAGGCCCGCTGGCGAATTCAGGCATTATTTCAGCAAAGCAACTCAATGGAAAGGAACTTTCATACAACAATTACCTTGATGCTGATGCGGCCCTTTCAATCGCAGCTGAATTCAGTGAACCATGCGCTGCAATTGTCAAGCACAACAACCCCTGTGGGGTTGCCACGGCTAAAAATATTTCGGATGCATTCTCAGGGGCGTATGACTGCGATTCCCTCAGCGCGTTTGGCGGGGTAATTTGCATCAACAGGAAATGTGACCTTGAAACAGCAAAAAAAATAACCTCCTTTTTCAATGAAGTCATAATCGCCCCGTCCTATGAAGGAAATGCCCTCGAGGAACTTAAGAAAAAAACCAATCTTCGCGTGCTTGAGCTGAAACAGCTTGAAAATGCCGGGACATGGGAAAACGGCATTTCATTCAGGCAGATTGAAGGCGGTCTCCTTGCCCAGGAAAAGGACACAATAAAGAATTCCGAATGGCAGAACCCTGACGGGATAAAGGCCGGACAAAAAGACATTGAGGATTTGCAGTTTGCATGGAGAATAGTGAAGAACGTGAAGAGCAATGCAATAGTGATTGCGAGAGGCAAGGCCACAATCGGGATAGGCATGGGCCTGACTTCAAGGGTTGATTCTGTTGAGCTTGCGCTCAAAAAGGCAGGCGAAAAGGCAAAAGGCGGCGTTCTCGCTTCAGATGCTTATTTCCCGTTCAGCGACAGCATAAAGCTCTGCGCAAAAGCCGGAATAAGTGCAATTGTCGAGCCGGGCGGAAGCATCAAGGACCCTGAAGTCATTGAAGAAGCGAAGAAACAGGGAATTGCTCTCTACTTCACCGGGGAAAGGCACTTCAGGCACTGACCCCCTGTGTGAATCAAAAATATCATTTTCCCTGAACGGATACATCCGCATACCCCATTCCGCGACCAGCGTCATAGCCTATTGATTTCACGATAACGCTCTCGCGCAGTATCCTGTTACCATTGCCATCAAGGAAAATATCCCTCAAATCCTGGCCGCTGGCCACGCTTTTAATGTCAACCATCGAGCCATAATAAACAAGCTTGAAGAATGCACTTTCAGCACCGGTCCCGGATTCATCAAGGACTATTTTATAGAAATACACATTCAAATTGCCCTGCGAATAAGCCCCCGTACCAGTTAGTGAATCCGAAACCAGGTCATCTTCATAATGCCTCCCTTTCGGGATTGGCTTTGCATTCGCCTTGTCCAAAGGAATGTTCAGCCCTGCATCAAGCGAAACATCAGCGGGGGAAGAATCAGTGTAGCCATCTGCGGACGCCCACGCGGTCGCAGCCTTGCCTCTTTCCAGGATGGTGAAAACCGCAGTGCCGGCTGAATCGGTTTTTGCGGTTATTGCGGCTGCGCCATCGAGGGAGAATGATACAACCGCACCGGAAATCGGTGTTCCTGAATCAGAATCAATAACAGTTATTTCAGCCGCTTTTTTCTCCTGGATACAGCCTGAAAAAATGAGCACCGCCGCAAGGATGGAGATGCACGCCAAACGGTTTACCAGCAGGAGCATGTCCACCATATGGGTTTTTTGGTTTAAAATGCTTTCGCGCACGCGCAAATGCAAAAATTACGGCCTCATGACCTTCTGGTCGGTTACAATAATATCCATGAGGATGTCATGCCCCTCCGCTGGCAGGTTAAGGCCAAAGAGCTGAAAATCGAAGCAAACCCCTATTTTCTTTCCCCTGGGCTTTGCCTTGCTGAAGAATCGGTCATAATGGCCCTTTCCCCTTCCAATGCGCACGCCTCGCCGGTCGAATGCAAGACCTGGAACAAGGAAAAGGTCAATTTTATCCGGTTCAACGATTTCCCTTTCAACAGGCTCCGGAACGCCATGCTCGCCGACAGCCAGCACTGATTCCGGCTTTAGCCTCACAAAATCAAAGCCTGAGCCATCTGGCTTCATTGCAGGCACGCAAACATATTTTCCCGAAAAATAAAAGCGCTCGATGAAAGGCATTATTCCCGGCTCGCCGTTTATTGGCATGAACGCTGCGACAATTTTTGCAGCGGAAACCTCATTCAGGGACTGGATGTTCCCGCAGATTGCCGCGCTCCTTGCCTCATATTCCTTACTGCCCAATTTTGAAAGCTGGGCCCTGATATTATGCCTGAAAAAAGGTTTTTCCATCCAACCACCGGAAAATACGAAATGCTGATGCAAACGCTGCCTTTGCAGGAACAAAATCCATTATGCCCCTTTGCCCAGGGCTCTCCTACCGATATCCTTCCTGAAATGCATACCCTCAAAGCTTATTTCCGAAACACCTTTGTAAGCATTATCAATCGCAACCCTGATTGACAGCCCTGTTCCAGTGACACCAATGACCCTTCCGCCATTCGTGACAACTTTTCCCCCTGCTTCCTTTGTTCCTGCGTGGAACACAGCAACATTTCCATCATTTTTTGCGGCATCCAGCCCAAAAATTTCAATCCCAGTCTTGTACTTTCCCGGATAGCCTTTTGAAGAGAGCACGACACAGCATGCAGCCCCTTTTTTCCATTTCAAATCAAAAGAGCCAAGCAAGCCGCGGATGCACGCTTCCATCACCCCGGCCAAATCGCTTTCAAGAAGGGGCAGCATAGCCTGCGTTTCAGGGTCCCCGAACCTCGCATTGAATTCCAGCACCTTGAAATCCCGCCGGCCATTTTCGCCTTTCTTAATCATCAGGCCGGCATAAAGCACCCCTTTGTAAGGGCAGCCACGCCTTGTCATTTCAGCGAGCACAGGCACAAAAACTTTTTTCATTATCTCCGCATCAAGACCTTCGGTTACAGGCGCAGGCGCATACGCACCCATTCCCCCTGTATTATCCCCCCAATCTTCATCGAATATTCGCTTATAGTCCTGGCTAGATACCATCAGTTTGGCGGTTTTGCCGTCGCAGAAAGCGAGCATGCTCGCCTCCTCGCCATCAAGCAGTTCCTCAATTACGATTTTTTTCCCTGCACCGCCGAATGCCTTCTCGGAAAAAATCTTGTCAATGGCACTCCATATTTCAGCCTTATCCCTGCAGATGAAAACCCCTTTGCCTGCAGCCAATCCGTCAGCCTTCACTGCGGCTGAATCGAACCGTGAAACCACTTCCCCTATCTTCTTGTCAGAATAGGATTCGTCCAGGATTTCAAACCTCGCAGTCGGGACGCCGGCGGAAACCATCACTTCCTTCGCAAATGCCTTCGAGCCCTCGAGCATTGCCGCGGCCTTGCATGGCCCGAATATTCTGAGGCCGTTTTTCTCGAACAAATCAACTATTCCCATTACCAATGGCACTTCAGGGCCTACAACGGTCAAGTCAATTTTATTTTCCAAAGCGAATTTCAGCAGGCCTTTCAAATCCTCGGCTGAAACATCAACATTCTCTGCGGCTTCCGAAGTGCCTGCATTTCCGGGGGCGCAATAAATCTTCCCGACTTCCCTGCCCTGGCTGATTTTCCAGCAAAGCGCGTGCTCGCGGCCGCCAGAGCCGATTACGAGTACTTTCATGAGCAGAATAAGGACAGAAAGTTTTATTTATCAGTCCGCCAATTAGTTTACTATGGGATTCTTAAAAAATGTCAAAGCCGGCACTTCGGCCTATCCTAAAAAAAGCATAAGGCACTTGGATAAAATTGTGTTCACTCCCGCAGAACGCCGATGGCTGAACTCAATAAACCCAATGGAAATCAAGAACTTCAGGGCATTGGCGGAAAAAGCATTTCCAAAATGGACGGAGCCCGGGAAAATTGCCAAGAATGGCAGAAGAATTGGCCTGCGCAGAATGGTTTACAGGGCGGTTTGGGACGGCAGGCCTGAAACCATGAAACAGATTGAGGCAGCAGAGAGGGCATTCCTTGGCCGGTTTTTCGGGCATCGCCTTACCCCGGATTTGCTCAAAGAAACGGTTAGATTGAATTTGGCTGAATTTATCAAAGGGAGAGATTATAGGAAAAAGCAAAAAGTCTAATTCTTGCCAATTAAAAATTCCTGTCAAATGTAAAAATAACCCGAAGTGAATAACCCCGCGGCAAGACCGCGGGGCATCTCCGACTCTCAGCGCATGAACTCGGTTATGTGCATTTGACTTTTATCATATTTTTTGCCTTGCTTTTCAATGTACTTGCGGATAATTTCTGCG
>CABMIU010000056.1 GCA_902386385.1 uncultured archaeon | reverse complement strand
TCACCCGCAATACTAATCGTTTCCGATTTGCTGCGAGTTGTGTTTTTGATAAACAGTCGACCTCCCCTTGTCACTGCGACCTGCCAGTCCTTGCGGAAAAGCAGGCATGGCTTATTCCGAAGTTAAGCCACTATTTTGCCGAGTTCCCTTAGCTGAATCTCCCTGTCACGCCTTGGCTTGTTCTGCCAGCAGCACCAGTAATAGTTCTAGGTACGGACGTGCAGAATCGGATGCATTCCCTTTTCATGGGCTCCAGGGATCAGGTGCTTTTGGGCCGTTTATGCCCCTTCTCCTCATAACGAGACTCGAAGGCATTATCAGCTTTAAGCGGAGTCTCCTCCGCGCACCCTACCCCAAAGCGTCAGGAATGCAACTTGCGTTGCCGCGTCTATCTGCACGGGAACGGAATCTTGACCGTTTTCCCTTTTGACGAGTCGCGATTAGCTATCGTCTTAGGATCGCCTTACTCTGAGCTGAAGAACATTGCCCAGAAACCCGTGTGCTATTCGGCGTCCAGGATTCTCGCCTGGATATGCTGTTACTAATACCAGGATCTTCGTAACTGGCCGGTCCACAGGACGTCACCGCCCTGCTTCTGCCCAGCCAGCTCGCCTCCCTACCAGAACGCCCTTTTGGGGCGTCTCCGGGGTTTCGGTACCAGGCTTAGCCCCGATCATCTTCGGAATGCGCGATCTAGACTGGTCCGCTATTACGCGTTGTTTAAAGGATGGCTGCTTCTAAGCCTACCTTCCAGCTGTTTTAGACCGGACACTCCTTGTGGATTCGCACTTAGCCTGAATTTAGGGACCTTAACCACGGTCCCGGTCGTTCCCGTAATGGCCTACTAGCTTACCCAGTAGAACCCGACTCCCGACTTCTACGGCGGTTGCATATTCGGAGTTTGACAACAAGGCGATCCCTTTCGGAACCGATCCCCGTGATCAGTGCTCTACCACGCAACCCACCTCCATCGAGGCTGTCCTGAGGGACATTTCGAGGGGAACTCGCTATTGCCGAGTTCGATTGGACTATCACCCCTAAGCACGAGTCACCCGAGCAGAATATACTAGCATCGGTTGCGGTCCTCCACCAGCCGTCAGGCTGGCTTCGACCTGCTCTCGCTTAGTTCACATCGGCTTCAAGTCTGATGCGTGTGACTGCTCGCCCTTTCGGACGACGTGCCTTTCTTGCGATGCGCACGCTCGCTTTCGCTTCGGCTTTCGCCTCGCCACACAACATCAACTCCCTGGCTCTTGCTTCGAGAAGAGCGATGCGACACTGGTATTCCCGCCTCGCTTCCCCCCTCTCGGAGAGTCGCTTCAGCAGTCGTGCCCTTTCATGCCGCATCAAATTGTAACCAGTCAGTTTGAGGATCTTTTAACTGTCCTTTCGGACTCCTTTTCAGCTTTCACTCGCGTTACTAATTCGCTATCGGTCTCGAGTTATATTTAGAGTTGGCGGTTAGTCCCGCCGTATTCATGCCCAATATCCGATGAGCACTACTCGCATGGCTTCACTCCGCTTCCGTTGAACTACGGGGCTTTCACCCTCTATGGCGCGGCATTTCAGCCGACCTCGAATCCGGAAACGGATATTCCACCCCACATCTCCTGAACATTACTGCTCAGGATTCGGTGCGCTCTGTTCGGCTTTCAGTCACCCTTACTTGCCGAATACCAATTGGTTTCTTTTCCACCCGTTACTAGAATGTTTTAATTCTCGGGGTATTTGCGTCTTTCGACGCGCCGCCCTACCTCAGGATCACAGGATGCCTGCGCCTACCCTGAGCTTTTCGCAGCTTGCCGCGGGGCCTTGTTTTACTCGAGCCAAGCCATCCACTGACTGGCGTAACATGCATATACTATTTGCCCGTTGTGCACTTTGGGAACACAACGGGCTGAACTCATATTTGTGAGTATCAGTCGCTCTCTTCATACTCGTGAAATTCCTGCAAACTCCGAAGCGTTCATGGAAATCCCGCTTCTTCAATGCCAACAGGCAAGTTGCCCCCCGGACATCACTCCGGGAAGCGCGCTCCCCTCAAAGAGGGAACACGCACCATAGAGAATCTATGATCGTGAAATTCTTGTGAATTTTCGTTTCCAACCCGACGCAGAGAAAATAGCGGCGTGAGCCTACCTCGCAACCGCGCAAAACGCGGTGGAGGTGTTTAAGGGTTGAACGATTTTGGTGAATTCATCGCAAAACGGACAGCGCCGATTGCTGATGTCGCCCCTGACGAAGCGAAACACTTCTTTCTTCCTGCACCGGTCTCTGCCCACCCTCGGCTGCAACCGACTGATGGCCCGTGCGGGCTTTAATAGAATGAGAAAAGTATATAAAGGCTACACCGTGATTGGGGATTAGTGGAAAATTGTTAGGTTCCGAGGCACCTTTCCCTAAAGCTTTGTTATTTTCATGTAAAGCTCGTCGACAAGCGCCACTTGCTTCGCCCAATTCCTGTCCGTCATGAAAATGCGCTGTATCAGGCGCGGCTTGCGGGCTTTTGCCGCGATTGTTTTCGCTTCGTTTGACCACTCCTCATCGTTGATTTTGCCCTTAAGCAAATTGCAGTTGAGATGCCCTATGCTAGAAAATACGAAATCCGCCTTCTTTTTGCCTATTGACTCGGTTATTGCCTTGCACGCTTCCTTGTTCAATTTGCAATGCATGCCCCCACCAACGAAAAGGTTTTCTGCTGCAACGTGCTTTTAAGGGTTTCTAAAAGCGGGGATTAGTGGAAGTACGGGGGTCAAAAAGGCCTATCCTTTCTTTTTCCCGCTGCCTATCGTGAAGAAGTGCTCGAGGTGCGGGAAGCTGCCCGCGACATAGGTATTTTTCATGGCGAATTCCTTCTCCTGCCCATTGAGCCTGCCCGTGTTCGCGTGGCGGAAGCAGTCCTTCAAGAGCAGCCGGTCCAGATCATGCTTGTGGTAGGACTGGTCAATCGCCCTCAGCATTTCAAGCACGTGCCTCTTGCTGCCCATCTTGCCATCTAGGTGCCTTTTCTTTACTTCGAGGAGCCGCCCCGCCACGAACACGGTGTGGATGTTCTCCTTGTTGTAAAGCACGAAATCGGAGAGTATGAGGCTGCCTTTTTTCTCCCCGAAAAGCTGTTTCATCTCATCTGCTATCCGGGACGGGTTGACCATTACCGCCTTGTGGCCTGACAGCCCGCGGAACAGGTTCCTCGGGCCGGAATCGAAAATGGACTTCTTGCCTTCGTTGTATCTCCCCTTCAGCTGGGAAACATACGGTTCGACTTTTTTGAGCCCGCCATTCATCGCCACACCTTGTCTTTTTTCTGCGAAGAAGGGTATTTAAAGCACTCGACGGAAATGTTTGCATGGCAAAGAGGGTATTTCTCATCCATGGGTGGGGCTCATCGCCGCAAGACGGGTGGAAGCCCTGGCTTAAGCGTGAGCTTGAGAAGCGAGGGCTTGAGGCGTACGTGCCGCAGATGCCCGACACGAACACGCCGAAAATGGATGCATGGCTTGCGAAGATGAAGGAAGTCGTTGGAAAGGTGGATGAGAACACCTTTTTCGTCGGGCACTCGCTTGGCTCTGTTGCAATCCCGCGTTATCTTGAGTCGCTGGCAGAGGGTGAGGTGGCAGGCGGTGCGGTCTTGGTGGCTGGATTTTCAGATGATTTAGGGATACCCGAGATAAAGAATTTCTTCCCCCGCCCGCTCGAGTGGGCAAAAATAAAGTCTCAATGCAAAAAGTTCATTGCAATCCATTCTGACAACGACTACTACGTTGCCCTGAAATACGGCGAAGAATTCAGGGAAAAGCTTGGCGCAAAACTCATTATCATGCACGACCACTTCCACTTCTCGTCCGCAGACGGGTTCAAGAAGCTCCCCGTGCTTCTCGAGAGCATACTCGAGGTTGCAGGCGAAAAGGACTAATTCGCCAACCGCCGTTGGCGAGACCTCGCTCGGGAGCGAGGAAGATTTTTAAATGGGTGCCCACTAAAGAGGTCAGCTCTTTCTAATCATAGAAGAGCCTGTGAATTCCCTGAAAGGGGAATGACGTGTGAATATGGCAAAGTCATACGTGAAATTCGAGACCCCAAAGGACGTGCAGTCAAAGGCGCTTGAGGCAATCACCGTCGCCGCTGACACGGGGAAAATCAGGAAAGGCGCGAACGAGACCACGAAGGCAATCGAGTCCGGCGTGGCAGCGCTCGTAGTCATCGCCGAGGATGTCGACCCTGAGGAAGTGGTCATGCACCTCCCGATGATTTGCGGCGAGAAGAACGTCCCTTACTGCTACGTTGCAACAAAGAAGGAATTGGGCGCAGCAGGCGGATTGGGCGTACCGTGCGCAGCAATGGCAATCGAGAAGCCCGGCAATGCCGCAGAGCTTGTGAAGGGCATCGCGGAGAAGCTTGGCAAGGCAAACCCGAAGGTCGAGGCAAAGAAGCCTGAGGCAAAGCCGGAGCACAAGCACGAAGAGAAGAAGCACGAGGCTCCGGCCGAGAAGAAGGAGGAGAAGCCTGCCGAAGCGAAGAAGGAGAAGAAGCCCAAGGCCAAGAAGGAAAAGGCCCCCAAGGCTGAAGAGAAGAAGGAGTAAGGTGTTCTTATGGCAGGACCGGACGCAATACCGGTGGAAGTAGTCGAGGTTGTCGTGAAAACCGGCATCCACGGCGAAGTCTACCAAATCATGTGCAAGGTGCTCGACGGCAAGGACAAGGGCCGCGTTATCCGCAGGAACTGCAAGGGTCCTGTGAAGAAAGGCGACATCATGATGCTCCTTGAGACCGAGCGCGAAGCAAAGGAAATCAAGGCTAAGTAAGGTGTAACCTATGGCATTCTGCAATTTTTGCAACACTGAAATAGCGAAGGGCACGGGCGAGATGTACGTCCTCAAGGACGGCACCATCCTCAACTTCTGCTCCTCGAAATGCCGCAACAACGGGGTCAAGCTCAAGCGCGAAGGCAGGCTCGTCAAGTGGACGAACAAGACGTACGTCCTCTCATCCGGAAAGAAGGTTGAGGAGAAGAAGGAGTCCGCCTTTGCAAAGGACATTGAGGCCAAGCTCAAGGAGAAGGAGGCGGCGAAGCCCGCGGCAAAGAAGTAGCCTTCATTTTTTCTTTTTGTTTTCGTTTCATCCATCAACACGGGGTGCATTGAATGGAAAGGACTCTCATTATACTGAAGCCGGACTGCGTAGAGCGCGGGCTTTGCGGAACGGTGCTTTCCCGCTTCGAGAAGCGCGGCTTTGCCATCGCGGGCATGAAGATGGTGCGGCTCTCTTCCGCGCTCCTGAAGGAGCACTACGCGCACATCGCGGACAAGCCGTTCTTCCCGGGAATTGAGAAATTCATGTCTTCTTCCCCTGTCGTGGTTGCTGTTATCGAGGGCAAGGAAGCTGTCGAGGCGGTGCGCGCAATGTGCGGCCCCACGAACGCAAGGAAGGCTGCGCCCGGGACAATCAGGGGTGACTACTCGCTTTCCATGCAGTGCAACGTCATCCACGCTTCAGACTCGGCCGAGACTGCTGAAAAGGAAGTGAAGCGCTTCTTCAAGCCCGAAGAATTGCACGCCTACAAGCGCGTGCTTGAGCCGCTTACCTATTCTAAAGACGAGCAGCAATAGGCCGGGGAACACGCCCACAGGCTATTTTGATTAGCGCGAGCCTTGGCTTTGCGCTGGCATTGGAAAAAACAAAAATGGCGGCTCCCACGCCGCCAGCCTGAAAAAAGAAAACCGGGGCAAAAAAAGCCCGCTGAAAAAATTCAAAAAAACAAAAAACGCCCTCTTCCCCTACTCTTCCTTCTTCTTGCCGAAGACGAACATGTAGAGGAGCGCCGCCACCAGCACCAGCCCGAGTATCACGAGCAGTGCCGACACCGACAGGTTGAAGCCGCCTATCCCGATCAACGAGGCGAGAAGGTCGCTTCCGCTGTTTGCGGGCCTGCCCGTGATGAGCGCCT
>CABMIU010000055.1 GCA_902386385.1 uncultured archaeon | reverse complement strand
CTTCTTCTTCAGTTGCTCATTTTCCGCTTTAAGCGCAGCAAAATCTTCATCCGAAACAAGCATGCTTCAAATAGGGAAAACCCCTATTTGGGGTTTTCGCATTAGAAAACCGAACAAAAAGCTAAACGGTTACGTTTTTTCTTTCTTCGGCTCTTGCAGCATTTATCGGCGGCATAATAGATAATGCTGTTTTGAAATTTAAAAGGTTGGCCTGCATGCAGAACAAGCGCCTTTCATTCCGCTGCGACTTTTCCTATTCCACGGGCTTTGCAGTTCCCTTTAAATAAAAATTCCAGCCCCTTTTACTTATGGCTGCGGGCAAGGTTCCAAAGAAAGGCGATAATGCCACGGGCAAGTCTCAGAAAAAAGCCAAAAAGGCGAAGGGCAAGTTTTACATCACCACTGCGATAGATTATCCCAACTCCAAGCCCCATCTCGGGCACGCGTATGAAAAAACCGTTTCAGATTGCCTTGCCCGCTGGCATCGCCTCAAGGGCGAGGAAGTTTTTTTCCTCACCGGGACGGACGAGCACGGAAAGAAAATACAGCAGGCGGCGGAAAAGGCGGGGCTGGAGCCTAAGGCTTTTGTGGACGGCCAGGTTCTTGGATTCAAGGAGTTGTGTGAGAAATGGAACATTTCCAATGACAGGTTCATCCGCACTACCGAGCCTTCGCACGAAAAGACCTGCCAGGAAATCTTTGACCGCGTGCTGAAAAAGGGCGACATTTATCTTGGGAAGTATGAGGGCCTGTACTGCACCGCGTGCGAAGCTTTCTACCTGGAGAAGGACCTTGTTGGCGGGTTGTGTCCTACGCACATGAAGCCTGTCGAGCCGTTGAGCGAGGAAAGCTATTTTTTCAGGATGTCAAAGTACCAGGGGCGGCTGCTGGATTATTTTGAAAAGAACCCGGAATTCATTTTTCCACTGCGCAGGAGGCAGGAAATAATCAACCGCGTGAGGGAAGGCCTGAAGGACCTGAGCGTTTCGCGCACATCCTTCGCCTGGGGAATCCCGCTGAAAAACAATTCAATGCACGTCATTTACGTCTGGTTTGACGCTCTCCTGAATTACATTTCCGGGGTTGATTACCCTTCAAAGCAATTCGGCAAATTCTGGCCCGCTGACATGCACGTCGTGGGCAAGGACATTTTATGGTTTCACAGTGTAATATGGCCAACAATGCTTTTCTCCGCGGGCATCGAGCCGCCGAGAATGATTTTCGTTCACGGCTTCATAAACACGGCCTCTGGGGAGAAGCTTTCCAAGACCGCCGGCAACCAGATAAGTCCGGTTGAGCTCAGCGGGAAGTACGGGGCTGACACCGTGCGTTACTATTTGCTCCGCGAAATCCCCCTTGGAGAGGACGGGAACTTTTCAATCGAATCCCTCGTGGAAAGGCACAACCAGGAGCTCGCTAATGGCTTGGGCAACCTCGTGAACAGGGCACTCTCGCTCGCTGAGAAGAAGCTTGGCGGGAAAGTGCCTGACGCAAAAACCGATGGGTGCCTTGCGGACAAATTGGACATGAAAAAAATAGGGTCGTTTATGGATGCCCTAGAGACCCACAATGCCCTTTCTGAAATTTTTTCCTTTGTCTCCGCGTGCAACAAGTATGTGAACGACAAGGAGCCGTGGAAACTCGAAGGGAAGGAATGCGAAAAAGTCCTTTATTCGGTGCTTGATTCAGTGCGCGTGATTGCTGTGCTGCTTCAGCCTTTTGTCCCAGGCACTGCGGAGAGGATTGCCTCGCAGCTTAATGTGAAGCTCGGTGGCATTGAATGCGCGGAGTTCAATTTGCTCGAAGCGGGGAAGAAATTTGGCAAGAAGGAAATCCTTTTCGCGAAGATTGATTTGGATACAAGTGCCAAATAATGTCAAACTGCTTTTTTTGTGGCATTTTTTTGGTGAAGCAAGGCTTACCTCGGCCAGCAGGCCGAGTGTAGGGCAGGTCTGGCGGCGGACCTGTCCGCCGCTACCACTCCGCGAAAAGCTTTTCGATTATCCTGCTTCCGAGTGCCAGGGTTTTCCCGCTCGTGTCGAGATTCGGGTTTATTTCGACGAGGTCGAAGCCGCGTAGGCAGTTGCATCCTATGATGGCGCCGAGCATCTGGCTTGCCTCGTGCTCGCTCATGCCTTCCCTTTCCCTTGTCCCGGTGCCAGGCGCTATTGAAGGGTCGAATGCGTCAATGTCGAATGAAACGTAAATGTCCCTGTTCCTGCCGAGGAATGTGCCGAGCGACTGCATCGATGCACGCAGGTCCTTCCTTATGTCATTGGCGCTTATCGTGTTCACTCCGTTCATCCCTATGAATGAGTATTCCTGCGGCATGGCCTTCCTGAGGCCTATTATCATTAGCCTTTCGCCCTTTATCAGCCCTGATTCCACGAGTTCGCGGTTCATTGCCTCGTGGATAGTGCCGTTTTCCGGGGCAATGTCCGCGTGTGCGTCAAAAACAATCATTGCCGGCTCGTCGAATTCCTGGCTGAATGCGCTGAATATGCTGTGCGTTATCGAGTGGTCGCCCCCGATGAAAAGCGGCCGGTCCCTCGCGAGCTCGAGAGCGCGCTGCGTTATTACGGTGTCAGCTTCCTTCGGGTCTTCAGGGACCGGTATTTCGTCGCATTTCATCCCGGTGCACAGCTGCTGCGGCGCCAGTTCGCAGCCCTTTCTTGGCCCGGTGCTGCCGTGTGAGGACGGTACCTTTACAATGCGCATGCAATCACTCTGCACTAATTTGGAATTGTGTGGCTTATCAGGGATTTTTTTAATTGGCTGTTTTTTTTACTTTATTTTTTAAGGTGGATTTAATTAAAGCAGTTCGATTAAAAAAGCTATCTGAATTTTTCCGGGATTTTGGGCGGAATTTGTTTTTTGCGGAGCCGTTACCCTTTTTTCCTTGTTATGCGGATGTTGTCGCCCCACTTTATGTACTCTATTTCCGCGCCGCTCGCGAGTCCCTGGACGTCCTTCGGCTTTTCAATCTCGTAAGTGGCATAATCCTTCTGGTCCATTATCTGGACCCTGTCGCCCATTAGCGCAACGACCTGGCCGTTGCCCCTGTCTATTATGGGGATTTCGATATCGCCGTCAACCGGCTTGAGGAGCGTTTTCTTGACATCCTTGAAGAGGCCCATCGCCGTTGCCCTTATCTTTGCGGCGCCGTGCTTGCCCGGCTTCGATTTTTCAACGCCCTTAACCTGGCACACCTCGCCCTCTATTATCACATACATGCCTGGGCTGAGGCTTCCCGCCTGGTCGAATTTCTTGTTTCCGTCCATGCTGACCTAGGAACTGCATCCGGTTCAATTTATATATTTTACCCCTTCGCGGAAAAAAATTTGCCGCCGTGGAAAGCCTTTCCGGCCGCCCGGCTTTCGGGCTTGTTTAAAAAGTTAGAGCAATATTGAAATTTTGGCTGTTTCTTGGGCTTCTGTTAAAATAGTAGTTTTGAGCTTTAACTCGAAATAAGCGGATATTAGGCGGCAAATGTTGTGAGCAATAACTTTGCAGAGAATCTCATTTGTGTTAGCCATATAGATTCTTGTCATAAGGAAGCCATTGAACTTTTGCTTTATCATATTGAAAGTGGATTCAACATTAGACCGCTTATGGTAACATTCATAGAAGTCCTGTGGGTTGTCTTTGAAGAATTTCCATAGTGTACGCCAAATCAAGCCGTTACCTGCGCCAGTTACGTTTGACTTGAAAGGAATGAATGGCAATGCTCCCTTTTTGATTACTGCTTCAAGGTTCTCTCTTGAAAGATAAGCCATATCTGCGGAAACTTCTTTCAACTTGAAGTTGATTGCGGTCTTATTGAGAAGAGGCTTGAATTGAGTGGTATCGCCCGTGCCTTTTCCCTCTTGCTTTGTAACAATGCAGGAAGTAACGACATTAGTTAGAACGCCCGTCATTACGTGGGCTTTTCGATAAATTCGCTTTTCCTTTTCTTCACCCCATTTCTCATCAAACCACCGACCAAACTGAGAAGTAGAGAATCCCGTAGAATCTGCGGCAAAATCAGATTCAACATCTTTCAAAGGCAAAGCAGTAAGTTCAATCATTTTCTCAAGAATTGGCTTGAAACTCGGGTTGTTGAAATGATTCATCAAAGTTACATAACAGGGGATTTGTTCAATATATCCGAGTTCTTTCATAAGTTTCAAATCGGATATTGTTCTGCGTGCAGAATTCTTGTTGTAAATTTTAACAAGCATTCCAAATAGAAGGTCTTTCGAGTTGAACACTGGTCTACCATTGCTCTTTACCTGTTCAAACACGAACATTTCAAGAACATCGTTTAAAATCTTGAGAAACATTGGCTTCTCATTAAGCTGTGCCTCATTATAGCTCGACCAATCAATAGGTTCAATTTCTTTCGATTTATACTCAAATTTTGGAGCCTCATAATCATCACAAAGATTTGGTTTTTTGTCGATGAACTTGAATCCACACTTTTTGCAGTAAAAACGTTGCTTCCAAGTAGTCTTCATAGCGTTTAGAGCCTTGCCACGCTTGACTATTTTCTCTGAACCGCAACGGCTACAAAATTTTGTTTCGCTCATCCCACCACCAAGTAATAATGTAATAATTATTACATAAGTAAAGCTTTTAAAGTAATATTACATTATTACATTATGACAAAAGAGACTGTGTCTATAAGAGTAGACCCAAAAATATGGAAAGAGGCAAGATTATTTGCAGTTAAGAGCAACCTAAAAGTTGGAGAATTTGTAGAATCGGCAATTAAGGAGAAAATTAGTAAGAAATAATTATCTGAAACTTGATAGGCTGCTTCTAATTTGTTCCTTCATCATCTCAGCCTTGGCATCCTTTATTTCTCTAATGCCAAGTTCTTTTGTGGCTTCTTTATATGCCCCAAGTATTGTTTCTTCAGCATTATTTAATGAGACTCTTATCGATAAGCCATACCTTATAAGCGCCAAGCGCCTATGGTTTACAGGAATATTTTTTGATTCAAAATATAAATCCCAATACCATTTTCCGTGAAAATTTTGCTCATAGTCAACTTTTCCGAAAATGATTGAACCGTTTGGGTTGTATAGGTTAGTGTCATAAATTTTTCTTGGACTCTCCCTATTTTTCGTTATTCCGTATATCCTCAAGTGTGGTTCTACATAGTCGAGGTCGAGTTGTTTCAGATAATAGTTCAAACTATAACCAAGTACAAAATCTATCCCACTAACTTGTTTAGGAACATAAAAACTTCCACTAAGCAAATTATACTCTTCTTTTTTCAAATCCTCATTTTTTATTGGAAACTGTGCTCTGCCCTCAAAATTGAAGAATAGCGAGTTAGTGCACGTGCCTACAGAATCGACATCGTCAAGCAAAAAATATTTCTTTCCATTAAACACTCTTTGCGAAGAGGAATTCACCACTATTGCTTTCACAGTTTCAGAATTTTGACAAAACTCTGGTTTGTATAATTCAATAACCTTCTGACAAGCCAAGGACACCAACGGCGCTGAAAAACTTGTCCCTACATCTTTGCAAATTCTATCACCTTTTGAAAGACAATAAACAACATCCTCTTCGTTCGGAGAATTATTGCCACCAAAAGCAAAAATTTGAGGACTCCTGAAATTTACATTTGTTCTGTCTGAAAAATTAAGTTTCTTTTTCAGGAATGGAACTCCGACCAATCCGATTTCAGAAATTCTTTTTTGATTATCTGTTGCACCTACTGAGAAGACTGATGGCGCATATGCAGGGCTTGCAACACTTAGAGTTTCCAGATATTTTGAAAAGTCCCCCTTAACTCTTTCAAATAAATCTTTCTTTTTATGATTTCCAGCAGAATTAACCAATACAATATCTGTTTGGTTCGCAAAGCGCTCTATCAAATAGGCTTGATTAATTTGAGCTTTGAGTTCGTATTCATTGCTTGGAGGGTAAAAATAATTTACTGATAAGTTGAAAACTCTCGTTCGATGGCTCTCTTTTTCATATGCAATTCTTATAATCTCGTGAAGTGGAAGTTTTAGGTTATCTTTTTCCCAAATATTATATGAGATAACCTTTGCCTTGGGTTTTAGTATATTCATTTTTCCGAGAGTGTTTTGACCAAACATTGCTATGCTTGAAACCAAAGTGCCGTGACCAAACTTCTCCTCAGTATCTTCTTTGGTGTCGGTAAAGCTTTCTTTGATTAGATATTTATCCATTTTACTGCTTGTTACCCCAGAATCAAGGACACAAATATAGCCGAGAGACGCTTCTGGTATTTCCATTATAATCGGGTCTATTGTAGTAGGCTCTTGACGTTTGGACTCAGAATAAGCCAATGGAAGTATAGGGTCAATAAAATCAACAAAACCTTTTTTGGAAATTTCAACTATAGTGTCACGAGACACATTATGAAGTGTAAAAGTATTAACAATTTCATTCTCTATAGGTTCTATCCCTTTATCTGAAAAAAACTTTTTCAAATCGGTCTTTAATAATTGTTCTTCACTCTTATCCTTAACAAAAAAAGTAGCCAAATATGCATCAATCTTTTGTAAATCTGCAGTATGATTTTCATCAAGAGTTTTAGGCGGGTTTAGAAGAATTTTTGAAATTTTGTCTTCATCCCCCCATTGCTTTAATTTGCCGTTCAAAACTTTTAACACATATCCCGGATACTCACTCGGAATTTTTTTGTTTTTCTTATTTTTTTCCATTTTTTTCTTAATGGAAGCAAGTTTTGCAGTTGATATTTTTATAATTCCACAATTATCAGTAACTATTTTTACAAGTTCAGCACCGAAAAAACTGGTAATGGCATTCATTGACTCTTCAGAATAAATCGGGGATTCATCTTTCGTATTAATAACCCAGAAAGTAGGAAGTTCATCAGTATAGACTTCAACAAATTTTGTAAACTCATCCAAATATTCTCTTGCAACTTTTGCTGAGTATTCAGATTGTCTTCCATAACCTCGTCTAAGGCGCCTTGTCTTTGGGGTAACGTCAGGCTTGAAGTTAAAATGTCTCAGATTCAAATCTTCTTTTGCCATATTAAACCCTTCATATTATGTTGATAAAAATGTATTAACCTATTCTAAAATTAGTCGGTAAGCCTTTTTGAGGCTTTTGAGGGGAAGAGGTCATTGCCGGTGCGATTATAATTTATGCCTTATCAGGATTAATGATAAAATCCAAGTGCTTTAACCTTTTAAGATAAAACTGGGATTCCTCGCCCAAATCAACCAGCCCTGCATTGCAGAGCCAGTGGATACCAAGTTCATAATTCTCAGAATCTTTTAAATTTAAATCTCCATTTTCTATCAATGAACGCACAATCTCAGCTACGTTGTGAAGAATGGTTAATTTAGTTTTTGTGTCGCTATCATTTCCCCAAGAATTAATGGCAATTATTTGAAATGTGTTTGAAAGAATTTTTTTCACTTCATCAAATTTATTTCCAGGATTGAGAACCTTAATGCGCAAATCAAAAATGGGTCGATATTCTATCTGAGGCAAACTTTGAACATAAGATTTTGGGTGTGTCAAAAAATGATAGTCTTCAATTAAACCGTTTTCAACTAATTTGGTTATACAAGGAAAAACCTTGTTTTTCAACAAGGTAGAATAGTTGTTCTTATAGTGTGCGTGGTACTTCTCAAAGCTATCTAAACCTTGTGGGGCGTCGTCAATTCGTATCTCATAGTAGTTTTCAGGCATTTACTTAATCTCCTCTTGGATTATTTTCTTTTCCTCTCCTGTGAGGCTATAAAGTTTGTAAACAAACTCATTCAATTGGGTGTACATTCAACTAAAAGAGGTCAAAAAACATTAAAAACTCCTTTTCAAAGGATTTGAGACTTTTTTAACAAAAGCCCATGCTTGGAACTTTTTAAACAAGCCCCCGGCTTTCGGCACAATTAAAAACAACAATGAGCATTCTTCCTTAGTGGTCACATGAACCTTCCGGTGGGCGACTTGATAAG
The DNA here is from genome assembly GCA_902386385.1 of uncultured archaeon. Taxonomy (GTDB): domain Archaea; phylum Iainarchaeota; class Iainarchaeia; order Iainarchaeales; family Iainarchaeaceae; genus CABMIU01. The sequence continues at coordinate 2,024 of CABMIU010000055.1, read as the reverse complement.
CAGGGGCGTAAACCTGCGTGAGATAGACATCAAGAAGCTCATTGACGGCTTCTACGAGAAGAGCTTCTCCGGCTACCTGATTGTGACTTTGGAGGGCTTTGACGGCATCGAGGAAGGGGTCCTGATTTTCAAGGAGGGCACCCTGAACGCTGCCTTTTACGAGTATGACCTTTACGGCATAACCGTTTTCGGGGATTCCGCCATACCGCACATTTTTAATTCCCTAGTGGCGCCTTATCTCATAGGGGACATAATAGCGCTGAGCGACCAGCAGGTCGACCTCATAGCAGCATTCAACGAGAAAAGCAGGCTCGCAAAGCCTGTGCAGAGGAATGATGTTGCGAGACTCATCCCCAAGTCATATTCGACCGACCTCGCGAAATCCATGCTCGGCCAGTATCTGAAGAAAGAGGACTCAAAGAAGGAAATATTCAAGAAGTTCGGGCTTACAAGCCTCGGCGAGTGAAGGCAAGGCTTTTATCTGGTTGGCAGCAGTTTTATTAGTTCAATGCCCTGGTTCGGCGTTGTTTGGTCATTATTTCAGTTTTCATAAATGGTTTTTGGGTGCATGCATGCTTAATGGCGCAAAAAAGCTTTTCCTGAGGTTCGCGGAAAAAATCCTCGATGTTGACGACACTGTAGAGCCAGTCGCACATGTGAAGTACCTCGAGGATTGCATGTCAAGGGCCCCATTTGACACTGACACCGATGATGCGATAAAATTCCTGAAGGCGCTCAAGAGGAAGCACCTTGTCGATGAAATCGTGGTGAGCACCCTCAATGGCAGCGCAATCGCATCCACGAACGGCGATTCGGTTTCGCAGGCAATCACCGGCGCTGCGCTTTTCAATTACGTCAAATCCGAGCTCCCGCGCAGCGAGGTCGTGATGGTGCGCTCTAACGGCTGGCACATGATATTCACGATGAACAAGAAGCTCTACATCGTGAAGGCCGCGGCAGACCTCTCGACCGTCGAGATGAAGGCGCTCGGGAAGGAAATCGACAGGTTCCTCGGCCAGAAAGGGCTGAACTGAGAAAACAAACATTTTAATTAGTAAGTTTCCTTTTATCTTAATCGAAATGGCCAAGGCCTTTTGGCTAAAGCCGTTTTGATTGAGGGATTTTGGCAAGTCTTTGGTTTTGCAGTTATTCACTAGGTTGGTTTGGATGGGAAGGGTAATATCATTAATCTCCGGCAAAGGCGGGGTCGGCAAAACAACCATAACCGCTAACCTCGGCATAGCCCTGGCAAAGCGGGGGATGAATGTATGCCTCATCGATGCCGACATTGCAATGGCAAACCTTTCGCTGCTCCTCAACATGCAGAACTCGCCGATAACCCTGCATGATGTCCTTCTAGGCGAAGCTGGAATCGATGACGCGATTTATGACGGCCCCGCGGGGATAAAGTTCATACCTTCCGGCCTGAGCCTCGAGAACTACCGCAGGGTTGACCCTGAAAGGCTCCAGTCCATAATCGACACCATAAAAGGCCGCTTTGACTTTGTATTGCTTGACTGTGCCGCGGGGATAGAGCGCACGGTAATGGCCGCTGTTTCCGCTTCCGACGAGGTGCTCCTGATTGCTATGCCCACGTCCCCGAGCATTGCCGATGTCCTAAAGGCGAAAATCACAGCGCAGAGGCTGGGCAGCAAGCCAATAGGGGTAATCCTTAACTTTTACAGGCAGGAGAAAGGCGAGATAAAGAAGGAGGATGTCATGAAGCTCCTTGAGTTGCCGGTCATTTCGGCAGTTCCATTTGACGATGAAATGCGCAAGAGTTTCATGCAGGATAACCTCGCGCCGGTGATGATTTCAAAGCCGAACACGCCGGCGGCGATCGCGGTACAGGTTTCGGCGGCAAAGCTCGCGGGCCTTCCCGTGCAGGTGGAGCAGCAGAGCCAGGGTTTCCTCTCAGGATTCTTCGGCAGGCTCTTCTCAATATTCAGGCCAAAGCAGCAGGCAGCCAAGCCCAACCCGGTGCAGGGGGTGCAGCAATGAGCGACAAGCCATTCGACTTCCTG
>CABMIU010000054.1 GCA_902386385.1 uncultured archaeon | reverse complement strand
TTCTCTTGGAAAGAGAAAGTAAAAGTTTGAACAAACCCTAAAGGGGAACAGGAAAGAGAACAGCTTCGCTGGAAAAAGAATGAAAAGGAATTTAATTTTTGATTGGAAGTTGGTTTGATGAAAAGGACTGTGAACTCTGACACAAGGGGCCTCGGCATAATGCTCGGGAGGCTCGCCACGAAATCAAAGAAAGGTGTATGGGCAGACCTCGCTGAAAAAGTGACAGCACCGGTGAGGAAAAAAGCCGAGATAAATGTTTACCGCCTTTCGGTTGTTGCAGCCGCAAATAAGGGCAAAATCCTTGTCGTGCCTGGAAAGGTCCTGTCTGCGGGAGAAAGCGCAAAAGGAATTGAGGTCGCATGCCTCTCATGCTCAAAGGCAGCGAGGGACAAGATAACAAAGGCAGGCGGAAAAGTGATGGGCATAATGGAACTTATCGAGTCAAAGGCAAGCGCATCAAAAGTGGTGATTGTGCAATGAAAACGGCAATAATCGATGCTTCGAACGCGGTTGCAGGAAGGCTTTCCACAGTGGTGGCAAAGAGGCTCCTCAAAGGCGAGACAATTGATGTCATAAACGCCGAGAAAGCGGTAATGACCGGCAATGCAGAGGCGACGCATCTGAAATACAAGACAAGGTTTGGCCTTGCGCCGAAGGGGAACCCGAGATACGGCCCGAAGTTCTCCAGGATGCCGCACATGATACTCAAGACAGTGATAAGGGGAATGCTCCCGTGGAAGGAAACAAAGGGCAAGATTGCGTTCGACAGGCTAAGGTGCCACATAGGCGTCCCTGAAGAGCTGGCGGGAAAGGCGGCTGAAAGGATAGAAAAAGCCGAAAACAGGCGCGAAAAGGGATTCATATTGGTAGAGGACGTGAGCAAAAGGCTCGGGGCGAAATGGTAATCCCGAAATAACAAACGATTGTTGAATGGCTGATGGCAAGGGTTGATGGAAAATGGCTTCAAAGAAAAAAGGGATAAGCACAAAAGGCAAGAAAAAGGAAGCAAAGGCAAGGGCAACAATAACTGCGGGAAAGGGCGTTGTCAGGATAAACAGCCGCAGCATAGAAACAATCCCGCAGGAATACATAAGGCAGTTCATAAGGGAGCCAATTGACCTTTGCCCGCACATCAGCCAGCAGGTTGATATTGAAGTTGATGCAATGGGCGGGGGATTCGTGGGCCAGGCAGTTGCCGCAAGGTCGGCAATCGCAAAAGCGCTTATAGAGTATGCACATGATGAAAGGCTCAAGAAGAAGTTCCTTGCTTATGACAGGCTTCTCCTTGTCGATGACCCGCGCAGGGTCGAGCCAAAGAAGCCGCTCGGCACAAAGGCGAGGAAGAGGAAACAGCTTAGCAAGAGGTGAATCAGCCAATTTATTATTTTTGTGGAGAGGTGTGTTGGAATGATTGTTCCGGTAAGGTGTTTCAGCTGCGGAAAAGTTGTAGGGGAGCATTATGAGGAGTTCAGGGAAAGGGTGCAGCGCGGGGAGCAGCCAGAGAAGGTACTCAACGACCTCGGCATAGAGAGGTATTGCTGCAGGCGCATGCTGTTCTCGCATGTCGATTTCATTGATGAAATAATGAGGCACAAGGGTGTTAAGCAGTGACTGAGAAAAAAGCCGCGCAGAAAAAAGAGAAGGCAGAAACTGATGCAGCTGCTGCCGAAGGCAGAGAACAGAAGGGCACAGCCGAAGAAGCAACTGCAAAGGAAGCAGCGCTGGCGCAGGCTGAAAAAGACAAGGCGGAAGCAGTGAAGATAGCGGAGAGACAGTACGTCCCGGAGCAGGCGCCGCAGGCAGTGGCTGCAGCGGGGCCCGATGGCCAGGAAGTTCCGGCCGGCGAAGGGGACATTTACCTGAATTCGGGGGCGCACATCGGGACGCGCTTCAAGAGCGGCGACATGAGAAGGTATATCTATAAGGTCCGGAAGGACGGCTTAAAAGTTCTTGACGTCAAAACCCTCGATGACAGGCTGAAGCTGGCCGCGAAAATGATTTCACATTACCCGAAGGAAAGAATAATCGTTGTTGCGCGCAGGGCCTACGGGCAAACCCCTGCAAAGGCATTCGCAGAAGCGGTCGGAGGCACTGCCGTCGTTGCAAGGTTCGTGCCGGGCACATTCACGAACCCGGAGAGCACGCACTTCGTGGAGCCTGCAATTGTAATTGCGGTTGACCCGGAAGTGGACAACCAGGCGATAGAGGAAGCGACAAACATCAGGGTGCCTGTGATTGGCATGGCTTCGACAAACAACAGCCTCAAGAACATCGACCTCGCAATACCGATAAACAACAAGGGCAAGAAGAGCCTCGCCCTCGGCTTCTGGATGCTTGCAAAGGAAACCCTGAAGGAGCGCGGGGACATAAAAGCGGATGACGAGTTCACAAAGAAGGCCGAGGACTTCGAGTACAAGCTCAAGGAAGGCGAGGAAGAAGAGCAGCGCAGGAGCTTCGAGAGGAGGCAGCGCGGAAAGGATGACCGCTTCGGGAGGTTCGGGGACAGGGGCGGCGGCTTCAGAAGGTTCGGCGGAGACAGGGGCGGAAGCAGCTTCGGCGGGTTCAGGAGAAGGGAGAACTGAAACTCGGCAACCCAAAATAACAGCAAATTATTTATTCGCCTCAATTAAAATATTTATTCTCCTAATTGCATCACCTTATTTAACCCCAAAAAGTTACTTCAACATAACCTGCTTTTTAGATTTTAGCAAAGTTGCATTATGCACCATCGCAAGAGCACGACGTCCGCCTCTGGCCGGACCTATTCTCAATTGCGAGCGGAGCGAGCCACGTCCCGCCGCAGAATGGCTTCGCCCTTCCGAGCAACCTTTTTTCGCGGAAAAAATGTTGGCGAAAAAGCAAACGAGGCGGTCTCGGACGGGACAAACTTCATCGGCGGAAGGCCACCGCGGTAATCAAATAACTGTAAACAGTAAATTTAATAACTGGTTTTGCCATTCATTATGTCAAGTGGCTGGTTTTTATGCAGGAATATGAGGTAAATGCCTTTCTTGAAAGGCTTGGCCTGACAGAGTATGAGGCAAAGACCTTGTCGGCCCTGTTTAAGCTCAGGGAAGCCGAGGCCCCGGATATTTCACGCAACGCACAGGTGCCTAAAACGCGCGTTTATGACGTCCTTGACAGGCTAACAAAACGTAGCCTAGTCATCGAGACACACGGAAGGCCGAAGAAGTACATGTGCATCGAGCCTTCAAAGGTCTTCGGCTCGCTTATAGAAGAAAAGAGGAAGGAACTCAACCAGCTCGAGAAGGAAGCCGAAACCCTGAAGCAGAGCATTGTCACTGACAAGGGGGATGTCCAGCACGAAAAGGTCCTCAAGGTGAAGGACAGGGCGGATTTCATGCGCATTCTCGGCAACGAAATCGATTCCGCTAGCCAATCCGTGAAGTGTCTCGCGCCAATGGGAAAGGAGCACACCATAATCAAGGAGCACCTAGGCAGGGCAAGGGCGAGGAATGTCGAAATCAAGCTCATCGGCCAAATCAACGAGGCATCGGGAAAGCTCGCAAAGGAATTCACACAGGCCGGAATCAGCGTGAGGGATTTCGAGCACGGCATGAATGCATACATCATCGACGGCAAAAAAGTCGTCCTTGCAATCTCGGATTTCAGGCAGGAGAAGCCGGAGTACCACTTCACGATATGGCCCGACAACAAGCCGATGGCCAACGCGCTTTCAAGGTACTTCGAACACACATGGGAACAGGGGAAGGAAATCTAATCGAACAGAGTGAATTTATGGGCGTGTTGAGTTTTATTGAAAATTTAATTTCAATTAAGGAATTGCACCTACACTTTGACAAAATTCTATTCCAAGCAAAACAAAAGCCAGCGATAATATTTTGTACTGGATTTGCAGTCCTTATTTTTTCTTCATGGTCTTTACTGAATATCATGCCCCCATTAAAAGAGCTAATAACCTTGCTTGGGCTAATAATAATTATTTTGTCAGTTGGTTTTAAACTTTCAAAAAAATAATTTTGCTTAGTGGTTTTCGAATGGTGCGAAAAGAATTCGGTGAACTCGAAGGATTCATCAAAAGAGTGAAGGCAAAATACCGGGATTCCAAGATAATACTTTTTGGGTCAAGAGCCAGAGGGGAACACCTCGAGGATTCTGATTATGATTTCATCATAATATCGCAAAAATTCACTGGCATAGGCTTTGCAGACCGCATTGAACAGATACAATCATTGTGGACAAGACATGCTGACGTGGAGCCATTGTGCTACACTCCGGAAGAATTCAATGAAAAGAAGGGCGAAATCGGGATTGTAAAGGAAGCTGCCCGGCAAGGGATAGTGCTGGCATAAACAACGTAAGAAGAAGTACGAACCCCCAATTATTAATCTTTTTCACACCTACTTTTCCACATGGACTTGGAGCAAATCAAGGCGGACGCCTACCGCTACGCGGTGAAGAATGCGTTCGAGCACAAGGGCAAGGCTGACATGGGGGCACTCATCGGGAAGCTGAAGGCCCTGCACAAGGACACTGACATCAAAAAAATCACGCCCGTCGCGGCTGAAGCCGTGAAGAAAGTGAACGCGATGAGACCTGAGGACATTGAAAAGGATTTCAGGGAATTCGAGGGCCAGGGATACGAACTCAAGCCGCAGAAAGGGCGCGAGGGACTGCCTCCGCTTGAGTGGGCGGAAGGCGGGAAGGAACCTGTTGTCACGAGGTATGCGCCGAACCCTAATGGCCCGCCTCATTTGGGCAATGCGCGCGCTGCTTATTTGAGCTACGCTTACGCGGAAATGTATAACGGAAAATTCATTTTGAGATTCGAGGACACGGACCCGAAAGTGAAGAAGCCCATGGAAAATCCTGAGGAGGCGTTCAGGGAGGACTTGGGCTGGTTCGGCATCAATGTAAAGGAAGTTTATTTTGCATCCGACAGATTGCAACTTTATTACTCGTACATGCGGAAGCTCATTGAAATGGAAAAGGCTTATGTGTGCCAGTGCAATTCCGAAGAGTGGAGAAAGCTCACTGAAGGCAAGAAATCCTGCCCTTGCAGGAAGAAAGGCAAGGCAAAGCAACTTGAGCTTTTCGAGAAAATGCTTTCCCATGAGCTGAAGGAGGGGGAAGGCGTGCTCCGCATCAAGACGGACTTGAAGCACCCTGACCCGAGCGTAAGGGACTGGTGGGTCGCGCGCATTGTTGACAAGCCGGAGAACCCGAGGGCAACTGGCAAGGACCATGTGTGGCCGAGCTTCATGTTCGAGAGCGCAATTGATGACCACGAGATGGGCGTTACCTTAATCCTGAGGGGACAGGAGCACGCCCAGAATTCGACAAAGCAAAAATTCCTTTATGATTATTTCGGCTGGGCGCAGCCGCACGCAGTGCACTTCGGAAGGCTTTCAATCGGGGACATGGTGCTGAGCACCTCCAAGATAAAGGCCGGAATTGAAAAAGGGGAGTACACGGGTTGGGATGACATAAGGCTGGGCACGCTCCGCGCATTGAGGAGAAGGGGATTGCAGCCAAAGGCCCTGCAAAGGATTTTGATTGATTGTGGCCTCACTTCGAGCGACGCGAATATTTCAATGGAAAAAGTCGCGGCATACAACCGCGAGCTGATACAGGGCGAGGCAGTGCGCACCACTTACCTCATGGACCCGATTAAGATTGAGGTGCCGGGGCAAAGCGAAATGGAAATTGAAAAGGACGGCGTGTCAATTTTGCTCAGCCAGGGGATGCACGGGTTTTTGGTTTCCGCGGAGGAAATCAGGGCGATAAAGGAACCTGTGTTCAGGCTGCGAAACGCCTACAATGTGCGGCTTGAGGACAAGGAAGGGATGTCGCTCATGGCAAAGCCCGCGGGCAACGAGATGCAGGGCAAGCAGGTCGTTTCGTGGATACATGAAATGATGGACCTCGAGCTTGTATTGCCCGACGGCAGGCGCGAAATCGGCGTGATTGAAAAAATGGATTTGCAGAATGGCGAATACCTGTACCTCGAAAAGAAAGGGTTCTGCATTGTCGACTCGGTTGAAGGCAAAAGGCCGGTCGCGTGGTTCTGCCACGAGTGACTCCGTGGAAATATCACCCTTTAATAAACACTTTACCGCCAATTAATTCAACTTAGTTTATTCCGATTTGCAGGGTAGTTTCCGATGGTTTCCGCAAAAAGTCCCGTTTCCGCCCAGAAAATTCTTGTTCTGGCTTTTGCCGCTGCAATTGTCTTTTTCTTGCTCTGGTACGCTTCACAGCCTGAACAAGGGCCAGCCGTGACAGGACAGGGCAATGGTGCGGGCCGAAGCCCGAGCATTAATCAAGGCACTGGAACCGGCCTGGCGGAAGTGACCGTGCGTGTGAAGGACGAGTACGGCAACCCGCTTTCCGGCGCGCGTGTATTCGCAATAATTGGGCCTTACACGATTCAAAGCAAAGGCATTTACAACGAATTCAGCCCTGAAGGCGGCCTTAACATTTCAGGGGGGGAGATTGAAAAAACAGGGACAACCGGTTCCGGCGGGTATTTGACGATTGAACTTCCCAAAGGCAAATACGTTTTCTATGCTGAGAAGGGCGATGGCATGCAAACAGTCGGCACAATCCTCGGCTGGAGGGGCTTCGCTGAGCAGGAAATAACGGGCAAGAAAGAAGTTGTCGTGGATACAACTTACTTCAAGCCAAAGGAAGGCAAGGTAAGCGTGAAAATTGTTGGCGAGGACGGAAGCGAAATCGACCTGAACAAAAACGAAGTCGGAATGGTGACGGAGTATTGCTACTACACGGGCTACTGCGGCGCCTCGACAAACACCTCCAAGCCGTCAAGGGTTTTGAAGAACCCGGTTGAGGGGATTTTTGTTGAAGGAGACGTGAACTACACTTTTTCCGCCCAGGGATATTTGCCTGCAACGGGTTCACTTAAGGTGAAGGAAAACGGGGAAACAAAGGCAACTGCAATATTGAAGAGGGAAATAAACCCGAGCGGGTTCGTGGCAACCCAAAAGGCGAATTCCATTTCCGCGACAGCGGTGGAAATAACTGTTGACATGAGTTACAGCGATGACCTGAACGGCCTCCTTTTGAGGCCCAAGCTGCCAACAGGGTGGATGCTTACCGCTGTGCGCGGACAGGGACAGCCGGAGATACAGAACAGTGAAATAGTGCTTGCAAAATACCTTCTGGCGCATAACCACCTAAGCATCACTTATTCTGCAAGCGTTCCTTCCGGGGAAAGCTTCAAAAGCCCGGTGAGGACCGAGGTTGAATACCAGTTCAATGGAATGGAGAATCCCGAAAGGGTTTACGCCACGCCCGACCCGGCGTCGGTGCAGTGACGGCAAGAGGGCGCAGTCAGGCCTATCGAGTCCCATGGAGGACGAAGATATGCATATCTGGCCCGAACCTGTTCGCCGCCGTCAACCTTTAAAAAGCCTTTCATGAGGGTTATTGTTTAGGATTCCAAGTTATTTGGCAGCTTTTTGGCCGGATGACGATGAGTCCCGCAAGGCGGGATGAGGAGGTTTTTTCATGGCAGAGTACGTCAAGTTTTCAGTTCCTGAAGAGCTAAGGGCAAAGCAGGCCGCTTTGCTTGAAAGGGTCGCCAAGAGCGGAAAAGTAAGGATTGGCGCGAACGAGGCGACAAAGGCCGCAGAAAGGGGCACTGCAAAGCTCATCGTGATTGCGGAGGATGTGACCCCTCCTGAAATAGTTATGCACCTTCCCTTGATTTGCAAGGAGAAGAATATACCATTCACTTATGTTTCGACAAAGAAAGGCCTCGGCCAGTATTCAGGCATTGACGTCGGCACGAGCGCAATAGCAGTCCTTGACGAAGGGGACACGAAGAAGGATTTCGCAGACTTCGTAAAGAAGCTGCAGGACTTGTCAAAGTAGCAATTGCATTCAATGAATTGGCAAATGAAATTGAAGTGGAAATGGTGATTTTTGATGGACCGAGGGACGCCTGCTGAAGTCGTTGAAGTGCTGGGAAGGACCGGCGTTTACGGCGAGATAATACAGGTGCTGTGCAAAATACTCGACGGCCCGGAAGCAGGCAGGGTGAAGAGGCGCAACATCAAGGGCAACTGCAAAAAAGGGGACGTCATAATTCTGCTCTCAACGGAGAGGGAAGCGAAGGAAATCAAAGCAAGGTAAGGAAAATAAGCAGGGCAAGTTTTGAAGTTTTGGGGATTTTTGTGCCAGTGGATTCTTTTTCAGGGAAGCCGATTCAGAAAGGCCAGGGCCTTATGTATGTCAAGAAGGACGGCACTATTTACTGGTTCGCGAGCAGGAAATCCGAGAAGAACTTCCTAAAGCTCCGCAGGATTCCCTCGAAGACAAAGTGGACTGAAACTTACCACAAGGAAAAGGGGATAAGGGTCAAGGCGGCAAAGGGGAAGGCAGCAGAAGCCAAATAAAGAAATGGCAAAAAGAGGCGGGATTGTGGAAAAGACGCTGGTTATACTGAAGCCGGATGCGATAAACAGGGCGCTCGTAGGCGAGGTAATACACCGGTTCGAGGACAAGGGCCTCAAGATTGTTGCAATGAAAATGGAGCACCTCTCGGAAAAGGTGCTTGACGAGCATTATTCGCACCTCGCATCGAAGCCTTTTTTCCCCGAGATAAAGAAGTTCATGAGGCGCAGCCCGAGCATACTCCTTGTGCTTGAAGGCCGCAAGGTCGTTGATGTCGTCAGGAAAATGGCAGGCGTCACGGAAGGCATCGATGCCGCTCCGGGGACTATAAGGGGAGATTACTCGCTCAGCATACAGAACACCATAATACACGCATCCGACAGCGCCGAGGCCAGCCAGAAAGAAATCAAGAGGTTCTTCAGGGAAAGCGAAATATTCGGGTGGAGCAGGATTGACACTGAAATGATTTATTCCTCATCAGAGAATAAATAGATACAAATTTTGCGGGCATGGGCCAAAGCAAGGCCTATCGAGTCACGAGGACGAAGATATGGCGGTCTGACGCGGACAGGTCCGGTGGAAAAGGTGTCGTGTTGGATGAAACCAAAAAAAACAGCGGAATCATAAATGGCGAAAACTGCACAGGCGGCAGGCTGATTGTAAAAATAAAAATCCTGGCTCCGGGCGCAAAAATGCCAAAGATTGAGCACGAGGGCGATTCAGGGTTTGACCTATACGCGAACGAGGATGCATTGCTCGGACCGCTTGAAAGGAAGGCAATATGCACCGGCATTTCAATCGAAATCCCGCAGGGATTCGAGGGGCAGGTAAGGCCGAAGAGCGGCCTTGCGCTCGAGCACGGCATTACAATGCTCAACACCCCCGGCACGATTGATTCGGGTTACAGGGGCGAAATAAAGGCAGTGGTAATTAATCTCGGGGACAAGGAATACAAAATAGAGAAGGGCAAAAAAATCTGCCAGCTTGTTTTCAGCAGGGTTGAGAGCCCCGCAATTGTCGAGAGCACGGAACTTTCGGATAGCAAAAGGGGAAAAGGCGGATTCGGGTCCACGGGGCTGCATTAGGCAATCGGCAAAAGGGCATTGAGACAAAGGGCCGAGGCAAAGGACAAATGGATTTTTGGTTTGTATATTTGATTCGTTGTGGTGTTTATGGGGATAAGAAAACCGATTATAACCGTGCTGGGCCATGTTGACGCCGGCAAGACGAAGACGCTTGATGCCATCAGGGGCACGGGCGTTGCTGAAAAGGAAGCCGGGGGCATCACGCAGCACATCGGCGCGACAGAGGTGCCCATTGGCCTCATAATGAAGCAGGCGCGGGGGATAATGGAAAAATACAAATTCACGATTTCGATTCCGGGGCTGCTTTTCATTGACACTCCGGGGCACGAGGCATTCACAAACCTCAGGAGGCGCGGGGGGAGCATTGCCGACCTCGCGGTTGTAGTGGTGGACATAAACAAGGGCATGGAGGAGCAGACAAAGGAGGCAATTGAAATCCTCAAATCCTACAGGTGCCCTTTCATTGTAGCGGCGAACAAGGTTGACACCACGACTGGCTGGATTCCTCACGAAGGCACAATCACTGACGCCCTCGAAAAGCAGAGGCAGGATGTCCTCGACAAGATTGATGCGAAGCTCTATGAGCTTGTAGGCCAGCTCTACACAATGGGGTTTGCGAGCGAGCGCTTTGACAGGGTAACGGATTTCACGAAGGAAATCGCGATAATACCGATGTCTGCAAAGGCAAAGACGGGGATTCCTGAACTGCTAATGTTCCTTGCGGCACTATCGCAGAAATACCTTGAGAAGAAGCTCGAGGTGCATGAGAAAGGGAACTGCAGGGCAACAGTGCTTGAAGTCCGCGAGGAAAAAGGCCTTGGCAAGACAATCGATGTGATACTCTATGACGGCATGCTTTGCGTTGGCGAGGAAATAGTCGTCGGGGGAAAGAACAATGCATTGAGGGTCAAGATACGGGCCCTGCTCGAGCCAAAGACGACTGAGGACAGGTGCACTGACAAGTACCGGTGCGTCCAGGAAGTCCATGCTGCTTCAGGGGTGAAGATTTCGGGGCCGGGCCTTGATGACGCGATTGCTGGCTCGCCTGTTAGGCACTGGTCTGAGGCTGCCGAGAAAGAGGTTATGGAGGAAATCCAGCGCATAAAAATAGCTACAGGGGGAATCGGCCCAATAGTGAGGAGCAACACCCTCGGGAGCCTCGAGGCGATTGTGAAGCTGCTGCAGGACCGCGGAATAACAGTGAGCAAGGCGGATGTGGGGGATATCCCGAGGAAAGACGTCATGGAGATTGAAGGCATTATGCAAAAAGACCGCTTCAGGGGGGTCATTTTCGCTTTCCACACAAAGGTGAGCGAACAGGCACTGGAAGAGGCCAGGAAGCGCGGGGTGAGGATTTTCGAGAACGACGTCGTTTACAGGCTCTTGGAAGATTACGAGAAATGGGTAAGGGATGAGAAGGACAGGGAAAAGAAGGCAAAGCTTGCAACAATTGTAATGCCTGCCAAAATCCGTGTCCTCGAGGGCTTTGTGTTCAGGAACAGCGGCCCCGCAATAGTCGGCATCAGGGTGCTAGAAGGCAGGATACGGAAAGGCATCGAGCTGATGAAAAAGGACGGTTCAATCGCAGGAAGGCTCATGGCAATACAAAAGGAAGGGAAAAACATTGAAGAGGCGGAAAAGGATGCGGAAGTGGCTGTTTCCATTGACGGCGCGGTGGTTGGCAGGGGCCTTTATGAAAAGGATGAGCTTTATAGCTTTATCCCGCCAAAATCATTCATCGGTCTGGAGGCCCTTTCCGGCGAGCTCTCCAATGCCGAGATTGAGCTCTGCAGCAAGATAAAGGAAATAATCGAAAGCCGTGAAGCCGGGCAGGAAGACAGGTAAAGGCCGAGAGGGGCGTAAGGGGCATTTTGTGGAAATGCAAAAGGCAAATCACAGGGAAATAAACCGGGATTGGATTTTGATGGTTAATCGTTGAACGGTTAATGCTTATTCGGGGGGATTGGATTGAATATAGTGGTGTCAGACCCAAAGTCAAGGAAGGCATATTCAAAGAAAATTGACAGCGCCGCTGCTTTCAGCGGAAGGAAAATAGGGGAAGAGGTAGAGCTCGGCATAATAGGCCTTGACGGGTACAAGGCAAGGATAACAGGGGGCTCTGACAATGAAGGCTTCCCGATGAAGCACGACCTTTCAGGGACATCGAGGAAAACTGTATGGACGACATTTGACAGCAAAAGGGGCGAGAGGGGAAAGGTCGCAAGGCACGGCAATACCGTGAGCGAGGAAATCTCACAATTGAACCTTGTCGTGACAAAAGACGGTTCCAAAAGCCTAGAGGAACTGCTTGGAACAGGGAAGAAAACCGAGGAAAAAGTTTCAATAAAGGAACAGGCGATAAAGGAATCGCTCGAAAATGTCGGAAATGTCGGTGGCGACTCCTCAATGCTCAAGAAAGGGAAGCACTGACCAACCCCTTTCTTTCTCTTGAAAAAAAAGGAAAAAGAATACAGACGGACGTGGATTGAATGGTTGCAAAAAAGGCGAAAAAAACTGAAGCGGCAGTTCAGGGAGCAGCGCAAAAGCACAGCACGGCTGAGAGCACAGGGACGGACACGCCATCACATGCTCACGCAAGGCAGAAAAAGCCGGAGGAGCAGTCAGCCAGCCACCCCGAAAAGCATGGCCAAGAGTCCAAAAAGCAGGAGCACCATGCCAAGGAAAAGGAAAAATCCCTCGTACAGGCAGAGGTAAATATCGGGATGGTGGGCCATGTTGACCACGGCAAAACCAGCCTGGTGCAGGCCCTTACAGGAAAGTGGACCGACACCCACAGCGAGGAAATAAAAAAGGGGATTTCAATAAGGCTTGGCTATGCCGATGCGACTTTTTACAAATGCGAAGGCGCGGAAGGAAGCGGCAGCGAATCATACAACAGCACGGGAAAATGCGAATCCGGGAAAGCTGTCCCGCTGCGCAGGGTCTCGTTTGTCGATGCGCCGGGCCACGAAACACTGATGGCGACAATGCTTTCAGGGGCCGCACTGATGAACGGCGCTGTCCTTGTCGTGGCGGCCAATGAAAAGTGCCCGCAACCCAGGACCGCCGAACACCTGATGGCGCTCAGCATTTCAGGGGTAAAGAACATTGTTGTTGCGCAGAACAAGATTGACCTGGTGGACAGGAAAAGGGCATTGGAGAGCGTTGCGGAGATACGGGCATTCCTCAAGGAGCACGGCTATGAAAATAAGCCGATAGTGCCTATTTCAGCAAACCTGATGCTCAATATCGACATGCTGATAAAGGAGATAGAGGAAAACATCCCTTCGCCAAAGCACGAAGCCGGCGGGGACTTCAGGATGCACGTGGTCAGGAGCTTTGATGTCAACAAGCCCGGCACAAAACCGGAGGATATTGTCGGCGGCATCCTTGGCGGCAGCATAATAACCGGCAAGCTGAAGGTCGGGGACACGATAGAGATTTCACCAGGCATTGACGGAAAGCCAATGCAGACAACCGTCCTTACTCTCGGAGTTGAGGGCAGCAGGGTTGAAGAGGCGAGGGCTGGCGGCCTCGTCGCGGTGGGGACAAAGCTCGACCCTTTCTACACGAAGAATGACGAGATGCGCGGGCAGATAGCTGCAAAGCCCGGAACGCTCCCGTTGCCCGTGATGTCCGTGAGGATGGAAGTGAAGCCCCTTGAAAGGCTCATCGTGGACGGGAAAAGCGGCGAGCTCAGGGTGAACGACTTTGTCGTGCTTGCAATAGGCGTTGCCACAATCATCGGCCAGGTCTCAAGGGTAGCGGGAAAGAACGAATTCGAATTCGCGCTGCGCAGCCCCGCAGTTGTAGAGAAAGGGATGCAGGTCGCGATAAGCAAGAAGGAGCCGAGCGGGTGGAGACTGCGCGCGTACGGGATTTGCAAGTGATTCAAGCAAAAGCCATGCCCAGGACGACTTGGCAAAAAATGCTGACCATTCGGAATTTGACGGGGTTTTTGGTAGCAGCTGAAAAACGGGAAACAGGTAATCGCTTTCGACACCAACATGCTCCTGAACATCGCGAGGTTCAGGGTAGATGTTTTTGCCGAGGCAAGGCGGATTTTCGGGGCGGGAAATATTGAGTTTGCGGTGCCGGAGCAGGTGCTGGCGGAGATGGAAAAGCTCTCAGGAAAAAGCATGAAGCTGAAAAAGGAAATTTCGATTGCAAGGGAACTGATGGCTAAAAACGGGGCAAAAACCGGAAAAATCGATGCCCGGGGTGCTGACGAGGCTCTTAAAAAGCTTGCTGTGAAGGGAGCCATTGTCGCGACCAATGATAAGGAATTAAAAGATTCCGTGAGGGAATTGAATGGAAAGGTTCTTTGCCTACGGCAAAGCAAATTCCTGGTGCTTTTGGAATAGGGCTGAATCAATTGAAATAACGTTATTTGGCAGTTTGGAAAAGTTGGAAATCGTAAACATGCTTTGGATGCGGGTGATTGGATGTACATGAACTATATGATTAGGGACACCATAAGGGTTCCGCCGACAGAACTCGGAAAGGACATGAAGGAAGTCCTCCTGAAGCAGGCAAGACAGGTTTACGAGGGGATAATGGACGAGGACACAGGGGTCGTTGTCGCGGTAACTGCGGTCGGGGACATCGGAGAGGGCAAGATAGTGCCGGGAGACGGCGCTGCTTATTTTGATGCCGACATTTCTTTCCTCGCTTACAAGCCAAAGGTCCAGGAGCTAGTGGAAGGCGAAGTGACCGATGTCACGGAATTTGGCGCATTCCTCAGGACGGGACCGCTCGAGGGTCTCATCCATGTGAGCCAGATAATGGATGATTACATAAATTATGACGCGAAGCTTCCGGGCTTTGTCGGCAGGGAAACAAAGAAGAAGCTCGTGTCAAAGGACACCGTGCTCGCGAGGGTAGTTACAGTGAGCTTAAAGGGCACAATCTCAAGCTCGAAAATAGGCCTTACAATGAGGCAGCTCGGACTGGGAAAGGCGGAATGGGCAAAGATTGACGACAAGGAAAAGAAAGGCAGGCCGGAACGGGGCGAGAAGGGCAAAGGGAAGGACAAGGAACCTAAGGAAAAGAAGGAAAAAAATGAGAAAGAATGAACCGAAAACGATGAGCCATGAAAAATAGGGTGGCAAAATCAAGCTCGATGAAATCGGATGAAAGGCCAAAGCGAAAAGGTGGTTTTTTTGGGAAAGCAGGACAAGGCGTGCAGATCATGCAGGTATGTGCTAGAGGAAGGCGGGGACGTATGCCCCGTGTGCGGCTCTAACCAGTTCACAACATTCTGGAGAGGCTACACGATAATACTCAACGCGGAAAAATCAGAGATAGCACAGAAAATGGGAATAACAAAAGCAGGAAAGTACGCATTGAGGCTGAGTAGGTAAGGCAAGTAAAATGGATGCCTCCGGTATTTGCATTCAGGGTGGTTTTGATGAGAATAGTGATAAGTTC
>CABMIU010000053.1 GCA_902386385.1 uncultured archaeon | reverse complement strand
ATGCCTGCAACCGCATCGCTGTTCATGTCCGCGGCGAACACTGCCGAGCAAAGCATGAGCAAGGCAGTGGCAACTGAAATCATCTTTATCATTTTCCAACCCCCTTTGGTGACTGATATGCAGATGCCTTTGCCGGAGTATAAATTCTTTTTGTTCAAAAAGTATGCCGCAGCTGAACAAAAAGCTGATAAATGGCGGGAACCCCTACTTACTGGTTCAGTGTGCTATCGAAACCAGCCACGCGAGCGGGAAAAGAATGCCCTGGTGGGCAAGGTATAACACCAGCGAATTCCTTCCAAGAATCTGCAGGAAATAACTTGCCCGGTTTCGCGGTTCTTCGAGTGAAAATATCCTTTCGCCTTTTTCATAAAGCAAATTCCCAAAAAACAACCCGATAAGCACCAGGCCAAACCACGGGAAAACCGGGGCGAAATCAAACGTTGCTTTTGGATAGGCAAATCCAGCCCAAACCAGATAATCCAGCCGCAGGTTTTGCAGGTTTGTTGCCATTGGCAGGGCAATAACAATGGCGCTAAGGAGAAGATTCAGCCATTTCTTCCGCGCAAGCGGTATCGCCAGTATTATTGACACTCCAATGAGATGCAGTATTCCGAAGTAAATGAAGTTCTCCGGAAAAAGGGGGAATGTTGCCGCGGTTATGCCGAGTCCCACCAGAAAAACCATGGCACCCCTTTCAAGGAACCTGCGCGGATACTCCTTGGCATGGTTCTGCGAATTCACCGCGAGCAGCACTCCGGCGACAAGGAGGAACAATCCTGCGGTCGCCTTCTGGAAAAGGCCCCACGGCCCTGCATACAGGTCCGCGTGGATTGCCCCAAAATAATTCATGTCCCAGGCGAAGTGGAACACAGCCATCATCACGATTGCGGTTCCGCGCAGGGCATCGAGTTCCCAGAAACGGGGCATGCAAGAAACCTGTGCGAATCAAAGTTAATTTTATTGGTTTTCATTTCCTTGCTCTGGCCTGTTTTTTTGTGAGTGGGCGAGAATTGCCAGTATTTTTTCCGCTTGTTTATTTGTCAGGGACTTCACCATCTCCCTTGTAAGCTGCAAATTATAAGCTGAAGGCATGATTTTGCGCCAGTGCATGAATAGTTCAGCTTTTGGCGTGGTTCTGGGCAGCATATAGATTACTTCACGATTAATGCAAAAGGGTTTTTATGAACACCCGCTCGTCGCGCCGCAATCTTCACAAACGAGGCATGAGCCGTTCCTGCGCACCCTCATAGAGCCGCAGCTGCCGCAAGTGTCCCCCGTGTAGCCCCTGCTCCTCGCTGCCTTAGCCTTCTCGTCCTTTGCGGGCCTGTCTATTTCCTCCATTGTGCGCGGTTCATCCTTCTGCCCTGCTTCCTCCGGCACAATTTTCTTCTGCTCGCCCTCGACATGCTCGCCGTTCACCGGCTTAACGTGGACAAAATCCGTCCTGTCGAGGTATTCATACCCGAGCACCCGGAATATGTAATCAATTATGGATGTCGCGTTCTTTATCGCCTCATGCCCTTTCACTGTCCCTGAAGGCTCGAAGCGGGTGAAGGTGAAGGAATCTACGAGTTCCTCCAGCGGCACGCCGTACTGCAGGGCCTTCGAAACCGCTACGGCGAAGCAGTTCATAAGGGCGCGGTATGACGCGCCTTCCTTGTACATGTCGATGAATATTTCGCCGAGCGTGCCATCCGGGTATTCCCCTGTCTTTATGAAAACCTTGTGGCCCCCCACAATCGCCTCCTGCACAAAGCCGTTCCTCTTTGTCGGCAGGGCGTGCTTCTGAAGCCTCACGCCGATTTTCTGCTGGACCTGGCTTGGGCCTATTGTCTCGTCAACGTCCTCCGCTTCCCCAATCCATTCAATCTCGTCGCCATCCGCAATGGAGTTGAGCGGCTGTGAGAGCTTGCTGCCGTCCCTGTAAAGGGCGTTCGCCTTGAGCATCATGCGCCATGAAGCGAGGTATGCCTCCTTTATTTCGCTTATTGTGCAGCTATTCGGCATGTTTATTGTCTTGCTTATCGCGCCGCTCACGAAAGGCTGTGCCGCCGCCATCATCTTAATGTGGCCCATATACTGGATGTACCTTACCCCTTTTTTCCCGCACTTGCCTGCGCAGTCGAAAACAGCATAATGCTCTTCCCTGAGATGCGGCGCCCCTTCGATTGTCATTGTCCCGCACACATAATCGTTTGCAGCATCAATCTGCCCCTTTGTGAATCCCATTTCCTGGAGCATGTCAAAGTCCGGGTCATTCAGCTGGCTTTCGCTGAACCCGAGCTTCCTGCAGAAATCCTCGCCGAGGGTCCACTTGTTGAATGCATATTTCAGCTCAAAAACAGAGGCGAGCTGCTGCTCCACTTTGTCCATCTTTTCCTGCGTGAAGCCCTTTGCTGCAAGGCTTTCATGATTTATCCCTGGACAGCCCCTGAGCGTTGCACGGCCCTTGGCGTACTTGACTATCTCATCTACCTGGCCGGCAGAATAGCCCATCCTTTCCAGTGCGAGTCGGACGCATTGGTTGACGATTTTGAAGTATCCCCCGCCAGCGAGCTTCTTGAGCTTCACCATCGCGAAATCCGGCTCTATTCCCGTAGTGTCGCAGTCCATGAGGAGGCCAATCGTTCCGGTAGGGGCGATTGCAGTCACCTGCGCGTTCCTGAAGCCGTGCTTTTCCCCCTGCGAAATCGCGCTGTCCCAGGCCTTCCTCGCGGCGTCAAGCAGCTCCGGCGGGCACTTCTCCGGGTTTATGCCGATGGGCTTTACTGTCAGGCCCTCGTATTCCTGCGGCTTTGCCGAGTAGGCCGCCCTCATGTGGTTCCTTGCCACCCGCAGCATCTCCTTCCTGTTCGCACTGAAGCGGGGGAAAGGTCCGAGCACGGAGGCTAGCTCCGCTGAAGTTGCATACGCCTCGCCGCACATTATCGAAGTGACAGCGCCTGCGATTGCCCTGCCCTCATCTGAATCGTAAGGTATCCCTGAAACCATCAGCATTGCGCCGAGGTTTGCATAGCCAAGGCCGAGGGTTCTGTATTCAAAGCTCCTCTGCGCGATTTCCTTTGAGGGGAAATGTGCCATCAGCACGCTAATCTCCAGCACGATCGTCCAGAGCCTCACAGCGTGCCTGAATGCATCGATGTTGAACTCGCCGTCCTCGCCGAGGAACTTTATCAGGTTTATGCTCGCGAGATTGCAGGCGGTGTCATCTAGAAAAACGTACTCACTGCACGGATTGGTTGCATTTATCCTTCCGTCATTCGGGCAGGTGTTCCACTCGTTTATCGTGTCATCGAACTGCAGGCCAGGGTCGGCGCAGTGCCAAGCCGCGACCGCGATCTGAGACCAAAGGTCATTTGCCTTCAGCTTCTTTGCGACCCCGCCTTTCCTGAACTTCAGCTCCCATGCATCATTGTTCAGCACGGCATCGATGAATGCATTCGTAATCCTTACGGAATTGTTCGAGTTCTGCCCTGAAACCGTGAGGTATGCCTCCGAATTATAGTTCGTGTCGAAAGTCCTGAAATCAATCCCGCTTTCGCCCTGCTTTGCGAGTTGCAGGGCCCTGAAAATGTAATTCGCGGAAACATTCGCCTTTATCGCATTGGTTATTTTCAGCTTGAGCCCCTTGTTGTCCTTGACGTCGGCAGCATTCGCCTTGCTTGCCTCTGCCATTATTTCATTCAGGTGGAATTCGCAGATTTTGCTTCCGGCCACTAGTGCCGCAACCTTCTGCTCCTCGAGCATTTTCCAGCTTATGAACTTCTCGATGTCAGGGTGCCCTATGTCGAGTATTACCATTTTCGCGGCGCGTCTCGTTGTCCCGCCGGATTTTATCGCCCCCGCGGTGCGGTCAAGCACCATCAGGAATGACATGAGCCCGGAACTGAAACCCCCTCCTGAAAGCGGCTCGCCCTCGCCCCTGAGGCTGGAAAAATTCGTGCCAGTGCCAGAGCCGTACTTGAAAAGCCTCGCTTCCCTTGTCACCAGGTCAAAAATGCCGCCTTCGTTCACGAGGTCGTCCTTCACCGACTGGATGAAGCACGCGTGCACCTGCGAGCGCGAGTACGCGTCAGGGCTCCTTTCCAGCTTCCCGCTGTCAGGGTTAACAAAGTAGTGGCCCTGGCTCGGGCCGTTGATGCCATACTTGTAGAAAAGGCCCGTATTGAACCACTGCGGCGAGTTCGGCGCGGCGACCTGGCTTATGAGCATGAACTTCAGTTCGTCCTCGAAGGCATCCGCGTCATCCTTTGATGAAAAATAGCCGTATTTCTCGCCCCACCAGCGCCAGGTTTCAGCCAGCCTCGAGACAACATTCTTCGTGCTTTTCTCCGGGCCAAGCAAAGGATTGCCGTCCTTTCCGGCCAGATGCTTCCCATCCCTGCCGAGTTGCGGCACCCCGGCTTTCCTGAAATATTTCTGCGCGATTATATCCGTCGCAATCTGGCTCCACTGCTTCGGAACCTCGATGTCCTTCATTTCGAAAACAGCCCGGCCATCCGGGCCCCTTATCGCTGAAGCCCTGAGCTCAAAAGCAATGCCGTCGAAAGGGCTGGCCCCTTTCCTGGTAAAAATCCTCTGCACGGAAAGCCCGGATTTTTTCTGGCTTTTGTGCTGGCTGCCCGAGGCTGTCTTCCCCACCATCAGAACCACTTTCTGTTCTTTTTCTTTTTCGCCAGCGTTTTTCTTTTTATTTCCAAGAAAAAGAAAAAGGCTGATTAAAATCTTAGCAGGAGAATATCGCTCTCTTCTGTATAAAAGCATTCTCCCGTACATCCATTGGTTAGGAAAGTATTACAAAATGAAGTGGTTGGTTAATTTTTTTAACTTTTTTTTATGTTGCTTCATCAGGTGGTTTGCTTATCGAACCAGTCAATACTGGCCGGTGTTAGGACTTTTTTTGACTTTTTTTGCCATGGGCTTCCGGCCTTTTGGTTTTGCCCGCGTTCTTTTTAACAGCCAGGTCAGGTTTTTTAACCTGTCGCAGCGAATCTTTTTTCCCAAGGAGTGATGCAATGCAAGAGCTTACTGATGCAGATTTCGGGAAATTCATCTCCGGTGCAAAGCCCGCTGTCGTTGACTTCTGGGCCCCGTGGTGCGGCCCGTGCAGGTTCGCAAGCCCTATTTTTGACGAGCTTTCAAAGGAATTCTCCGGCAAAATGGATTTCGCGAAGATGAACATCGACGACAACAGTGAAACCCCGACAAAATTCGGCGTGTTTTCCATCCCGACCTTCCTGATTTTCAAGTCGGGAGAGCTTGTTGGTGAAATCCACGGTGCGATGCAGAAGCCAGAATTCAGGGAAAAGCTGAAAGAGTTCATCTGAACTCATTCCGTTTTTTTTAGGAATGCCTCTATCTCTGGCAAAATGTCTTCCGTT
>CABMIU010000052.1 GCA_902386385.1 uncultured archaeon | reverse complement strand
CCTTCTACCAGGCTCTCCGCCAACGAGTTGCCCAGCCATTCTGAATGCAACCTCGCTCGTGAACGCCTTTCATGAGGGCCTATGTCCTTGCGCTGAAGGGATTTTTTTTGCTTTACCCCCTTACAAGAAAGCTGCTGCGGCGTTGGTGGTGCCGAGGTCTATGCCGATTATCTTTGCCATTTTCAATCACCCTCCGTCAAAATGTCTCTAACCATAGCGCATTTTTTGCTATGTTTTAAGTGTATTCCTATATTCTCCGCCCATTGCTTGAAATGCCTTTTCGGGATCCCAATCCTATAAATTGTTTTTATTGCCACTATAAATCTCCCATTATACTCATATGGCTTATTCCTCTTTGGCATTTTGAGAATTGAAGTTTCCATTCCTATTCCTTTTAGATATTCCAAAACTTTGTCTATCAATTGCTTATCCGAATTATACAAATATACGTGGAAATACTTTCCCTGCCTAAGAACGCTTCCTTCCGCATCCCAAAGCCCTGCTAAAAATCTAGCTGCCAAATCATTATCCGCCAAAATATACTCAAGTGTTTCCTCTCTAATAGTTTTATTTCTTTTTATTAAATCCGATATTTTTACGCTCGATAACCTCAATTTCCATAGCCCATCGGGTCTAATTCTTTCTTTGACTTTTCCGTACAGTTTCATTACATTTTTTAAGTAATCTTTCATCCCAAGGTCTTTGTTGTAAACTTCTATGCTAAATTTTTCTGTAGTGCCATCTCCTATACAAAACCCTATCAAGTATGCTAATCCTTCAGTAATATTCATTGCAGAAATATTGGCGGCATCTTTGTTTGGCCTAATTATAATCGAGCCATCAAAATTTGCCGGAACCGTTGAATTGCTTAGGTGCCTTCTGCTTGTTTCAATTCCCAATTGTTTGAACCAGTACCCCAAAGATGAATCCGGGACTTTTAATATTTTTTCAATCATTTTGACATCGTTTTTTGGATAAACCTTGTTAATCAATGAGATTAGCCTTTTGTCGCCAATGGTTTTTCTAACCGTCTGCAAATTGCCTTTGTTTTGCCTAATCTCATTTATTTCACCAATCAAATCAAGGTCTTGCTTTCCAAGCCCGATTCCTGCCGATTCAATTTTGTAGTTAACCATGAGCATCACTTTTTTGCGAGTTTATTTTATTGACTCACCACCCTTGATAGACTTCAGCCCCGTCTTGGGTCTTTCCATTTTTAATAATCACAAAGCCTTTCCCTTTGGCCTTTTCAGCCATGCCCAAACTGCCTTCGTTGCCATTAATGCCCTGAGTGTCCTTTCGAATTTTGCCATTTTCTGGTTTCCCATCTTGCTGTTGCATTTCATTGTTTCCCATCTTTTTCACCTTCTTTGCTGAGCATGTTCACCCTGACCTTTGCAGGCCTTAGGACCTTCCCGTTCATTATGTAGCCTTTCTGGAACTCCTCGAGCACAACCCCTTCCTCTTTCCCTTTTTCATTTCCCGCCATGAGGACTTCATGCAAGTCATGGCTGTATTTTTTTCCCCTGCTTTCAATCTCCCTGACGCCGTTCCTTGCAAGGATTTGCTCGAGCTGCTTTTTCACTTTCCCGAAGCCTTCCTTCATCTCGGCATTCCCGCTTTTCTCCGCCTGCTTCAGGCCTTCGCAGAGCGAATCCATGAGCGGCAGGAAATCCGCAATCACCTTTGCGCATGCAAGCTTCCGGAACTCCTCATTCTCCTTGTCATTCCTTTTCCTGAAGTTCTCGAATTCCGCCTGAAGCCTTTGCAGAGTTTCCCTGTACTCCCCCGCAACCGATTTCAGCGCCTCGACCTCGTTGCTTTCCTGTGGCTTCTGTTTTGCGCTTTCGTCAGTTTTTTGAGTTTCTTTGGTGCCTGGTGTTTCCCCCTTTTCAGTTTCTTCCGCCCCGTTTTTGATTGCGGAAGCTTCTTTATCGTGAGGTTCCATCCAAGAATCACCAAAAAAACATCTGAATTGTCTAAATAATTTAGACAATTACAATGTAATTTAATCAAAAGGTTTTTAAATGCTTTTGGCAAGGTTCTTTTTATGAATCAAAAGGTGAGCTATACGCCCCGCAAGGGCCAAACTGATGGCCAGGGCATTAAGCGCCAGGGTGCCGATGTTGTTCAGAGTTTCGAGGGCCGCAGCATTGAGGGCAGGGGTGTTGTTATACGGCCTGTTTCGAGCTTTAAAATAGTGGTCCGCAGGGTTGAGAGGCCTTTTCCGAGCAGGCCCGTTGATGATTTTGAGTGGATTTGCCAGTCCCTTGGCTTCTTTGACAACCCTGACAGGGATGCCACGGCACTGCAGGTTTTCAGGGAAATAATGAAAGCATCCGAAGGCGGGGAAGCACTCACTTCAACCGCGATTGCCCAGCGCGTGGAAATGAGTCGCGGTGCGGTAATAAACCAGCTCAACAACCTGATGCGTTCAGGCATTGTTGTCCGCAACGGCCGCTTTTACAGTTCGCGCTCACGCTCAATCTACCGAACAATTGAGGAAATCGAGGACGATATTGACCGCATCTTCGCGAAAATGAAGCACGCGGCAATGGAGATAGATGAGGAATTAGGGATTCAGGCAAACAGGGGCAAATGATAATATCCGGCTTGGAATGCCCCTATGCTTTTACTGCAGTCAAAAGCCCCTTGCTTTGATTGTTCAGATGTTTTTTTCAGCAAGGTCGCCTATGTATGGCAGCTTGTATCTCTCGTCCTTCATTACCTTTAGTAGGCAGAATATTGCCACGGCCAGGAATATCAGCCATATGCACATCGAAAGCAGGCCGACTAATAGGCCGATTACCCATCCTATAAATGGTATCATCGAAACAACTCCGATGATTGTCCCGAGAATCGCACTGATTATGAAAAAAACCACGCCGAGAATGAATGACTGCAGCCCATGGAACCTCGCAAAATCATTTTCCCCCTTCTTGAGCATCAAAAACAAAACAATGCCGATTATCGGGACAAGATATGAAACCGCGGCAAGTATCTTCGCGGTGCCGGGTTCGAGCGAAGAAGTGCTTTTCGCTTCAGAATCTTTCGGAGATGCGCCTTTTGCTTCGCTTTTTGCCTCGGTTGCTTTTTTTCCCGCCAAAAAAAATCACTGACTATACGAGGGCGATGTAGTATATAAAGATTATTACGCCGCTGGTCTTGTTTAAAAAGTATTTTTCTGCAGAGCGGAGCTTCCGGAATGGCATGGCCGTTTGACAGGAGGTCATCAGCGGGTCCGTCATTTGGGGGTTTTTGAACAAGGTCTACGCCGCCTCTGCCCGCAAAATCGACTGCCAAATCCTTTTTTTTCTATCTGCCGCCATATTTTTTCATGCCATTACTTTCCTGTTTTGATTTCAGTTCCATTTTGCCCTTCCGGCGCCGCGTTCAATTTTCCTCCGGATGCTTCTGGCTTTCAATGAGTTTTTCCATGTTTTACTTTTCCTGAGTTCCCTCAGGGCCAGAAATTAGCTATGTCCTCAGTGTCAGGCATGTGCACTACCAGTTCCGCATGCCCTTTGGCCTTCAGTATCCTGTTCAGGCCCACACGGTCAATCCTTTTCATTAGGCTTGCCATTTGCATTCCGTTAAGTGGTTTTTTCTTTGGGCATGGGGTGCATTCCCCTGATTTGCCGCTGGCATGAAAAATTAATGCAACCGAAATATATAAATCCGCTGAATGCTTACTATTCACCATGGATTTCCCGCACAATGACTTCTGGTGGCAGTCGAGCAAGGCGCTGAAAAACAAGGCAGTTGAAAAGGTGCTGCACCTGAAGGACAAAAGGTATGTGGCCCTGCTGCTGGTCGAGTTTGTCCTCGCGATGGCTGTAGTGGCTTCTATAATTTTCTGGCTGGATTACAGGTATAATGTTGTCGAGTTCCCCTTCAATATAATTATTTTCGGCCTGTGCATTTTCGCTGTCCTGCGCTTCTACTCTTACACCGCACAGTTCAGGGCGGAGCGCGAGATGCAGCGCAGGACGTCATTCAGGATTTTCCTGCTCGAATTCCTGATTTTCATGATTCTTGTCTCAGCCGCATACATTTACCAGGACCGGGCAATCAACACGCTGCCATATCCCTACAATTTCGCCCTTTTCCTCGTGGTGCTGCTCCCCATGGTTTTCATTTACATCAACGAGAAGTACCTCAAGCCGGCGTGAAATCGGTTGGTAGGGCGCTACAATTCGAAAGGGCTGGCTTATGGTGAAGAGTTACATTCACAAGATTTTAAGGATAGAGAAGGACCTTGAGGCTAGGGGCATAAAGCCGCAGTCCGTTGAAAGTTTGAGAAAGGAAATAGAGTATTGAGATTTTTGCCAGGTACAGATTTCAAATCCAATCAATTTCCTCCGAATCAACCCTGAATCCCTGCTCCGTTCCCGCCTTTTCCGGTGCAACCGTTCTTCCTGCCTTGAACATCAGCAGCCCCGCCCAAGCAACCATCGCGCCGTTGTCTGTTGTGAATTCCTGCGGGCATACTTTCAGCTTTGCCCCCCTTGCATCGCACATTTCCAAAGCCATTTTTTGCAGTGCCTTTGAGGCTGCGACCCCGCCTGTGAGAAGCAGCTCTTTCTTGCCCGTGTGAGCCAGTGCCCTCTCCGTGACCTCGAGGGCCATTGCAAATGCGTTGTGCATGAGGCTGTATGCCAAATCCGCGTTTTCAATCCCTTCTGTTCCGATTTTCATTTTGGCGGCAGTAAACAACCCGGAAAAACTGAGGTCCATGCCCTTGACTGAATAGGGCAGTTCAACATATTTGCGGTTTCCGAAATACGCCTCATCCAGCTTCGGCCCCTGCGGAAAGCCCATGCCGAGTTCGCGGCCGAAAGAATCCAGCAGGTTCCCGATTCCGATGTCAAGCGTTTCCCCATAAACCCTGTAATGCCCGGAATCATAGCCGATTACCTGCGTGTTGCCGCCGGAAACATAAAGCACTAGAGGGTCCTTCACGCCGCACATTTTCTTGGCGATTTCGATGTGGGCGATGCAGTGGTTCACCGGCACGAGCGGCAGCCCGTGCTCCAGCGAAAGGGCTTTTGCGTTTTCCAGTGCAACCGCCATTGCGCTGCCGATGCCGGGGCCCATGCTGTAAGCGATGCAATCAACATCTTTCCATCCGATGCCCGCCCCGCCAGCCGCAGTTCTATTCTTTGCCTTCTCAATCGCAGCTTCAATTATGCCAGGGAAATGTTCCCTGTGGTGCCTTGCAAGCTCCGCGGGAATCAATCCGCCTTTTTCCGTTGTGTGTGAGTGCTTCTCGTTCGCGATAACCCTGCACTGCGAATCAACAATGCCGACGCCTGCAGTGTGGGCCGTGCCTTCTATCCCGATGCAGATGGTTTTCCTCTTCCCCATTCCTCACACCTTCACCATCAGTGTCGCGGCTTTTCGCAGCCTGTTCATCACGGCGAGGCCGATGCCTTTTTCGCTGCTGCAATGCACGATTGCCAGTTCGACTTTTCCGGAATCCAATTCCCTTAATCTCGAGTAAAGCATTTTTGCGTCCGCCCCCGGCCTTCTGCCAAGGTGCATTACTTTGATTTTTTTGCCCCTGTTTTTGCTCATGATTTCACGGATTTCTTTTTTCGCTTTTGGCGAGGGGCCTTCAACCAAAATAACTTCCGCTTCAGGGGCATAATGCCTGTATTTCATGCCAGGGGCAATGGCTAATACTTTTTTAGAATTTCCAGCATTATTTTTGGCTATTTTTTTGGACATTGGATGCATTTTCACCTTTCCAATGGCTGCTTCAAGCTGTTCAAGCGTGATTCCGCCCGGCCTGATCATCACAGGGCTTTTTCCTGAAAGGTCAATAACCGTTGATTCCACCCCGATTCTCGTTTGCCCGCCGTCAATGACCGCGTCAATTTTCCCTTCAAGGTCATCAAGGACATGCCTTGCATTGGTTGGGGATGGCTTGCCAAACAGGTTCGCTGAAGGCGCTGCTATCGGGCACCCCGATGCACGGATAAGCGCAAATGCTGTTTTGTTCTCAGGCATCCTGATTGCAACAGTATCTAGTCCCGCGGTCGTGATTTTTGGGACTGCCTTGTTTTTTTCCAGCACTATTGTGAGCGGCCCAGGCCAGAATTTTCCCATCAGGATTTTTGCATGTGCAGTGACTTTCCTTGCAAGTTCAAAAACCTGGCTTTCGGATGAAATGTGCACGATGAGTGGGTCGTCAAAAGGCCTGCCCTTTGCCATGAAAATTTTCCTCACCGCCTTTGCATCGAGTGCGTTCGCGCCTAGGCCGTAAACGGTTTCCGTAGGGAAAGCGACCAACCCCCCTGCCCTGATTATTTTTGATGCCTTGGATATTTTCGCAATCCGCGCCCCGGTCCTGCCTATTTTGATTATTTCTGTCCTCATATTGACACCGCAGCGAGGAGTATGATTGCATTATACAAGAAGTGCGCAACATAGTTCGGGACCAGTTTCCTTTCATTTTTGTAGAAGTAAGCCAGCACAGCCCCCAGCACGGCTGCGCCGATGATTTCGGCAACCGACCCGTAACCGATGTGTGAAATCCCGAAAAGGGCGCTAGAGCAGATTATTCCTATGCGCGGCACCAGGAACGCGCGGAAGAAGAATTCTTCCGCGAAAATCCTCACAACCATGAAATACGCGAGCACGGGCAGCCCCGATGTCGCGAGCATTGCAGAAACCGACCGGACTTTTTCGGAGTCATCAAAGCCCAGGCCGGCAAAAGTCAGGCCAAGGAGCAAGGCCACTGCCAGCATCGAGAATAATATTTTTGCCGCAAGCACTGCCTGTTCTGCATTGGCGGCAGCAATATTTTGCCTGCCGGTACATGCATCCGCGAGCCCGAAGCAGCCAATTGGTGCCTTTTTGCCTTCAATAAAACGCAGGTATAATATAGGAAACAGAATAAGCGCAATGTCGATTGCAGGATTTATCTGGAATGCCATAAGTACACTACTTGAATTCGGTGTAGCCGCACTTGCCGCAATGCGCCCTCTTGTCGTGCTGGGCCATGAAAACCCCCGGACCGCATTTGGGGCAGTACTTCTTCCTCACGAGCTTGCCAGCATCCACCCCGTAGTAAGCGCCTTTCTTCTGCTTTCCGCTTTCTTCCTTTTTTCCTTTTGCATCAGCCAAAAAAACACCCCAACAATCAAAACATTATTGCTGCATTTCAACTTTGATTTCACCGGCCAGTTTCCTTTCATCATTTTTTTTCAGCGGCCGGTGCTTCCTGTCCTGCAGACTGTCCCGGCGCCGCCGGCTTCTTCTTTGCAGCGGCTTCCTTGCCGAAATTCCTTATAATCATTTTCTTTGTCTCCGTGCTTTTCAGGGTTTTGTAATCCTTGTACACCCTTGCATTGCCGCTTGTTTCGGCTGTCCCATATTTCTGTTCCACAACATCAACAACGAGCAGTTTCTCATCCGCGTTTACAAGCGCCGCGACCTGCTGCCGGAGCTCCTTGCGCGAAGGCGTGACATTGGATTCCTTTACCTCGAACTCTATTTCCTGCCTTGAAAGCAGCGGATTTTCCTTCTTTGAACTTATCACTATTCT
>CABMIU010000051.1 GCA_902386385.1 uncultured archaeon | reverse complement strand
TAACCGCGCCAATAACAAAAATATACGAACTAATGAAGATAGTAATTTCCATATTGGGAATGATAGCAATAACGGCGGCAGGTGCAATGTACATGTTCTCAGGCGGAAACATTTCCACCAGGGAAAGCGCAAAATCCATGGCTTCATATTCGGTTTTGGGCCTTGTGCTAGTATGGGTTGCACCATACGTCGTGAGTTACCTTACAGCAACGGCTGTTTAAGGGGGGGGACAATGCGCAAATTCACCGAATTATTCCTGCCAATAATTATTATTGCGCTTGTCTTTTTCCCTCAAGCTGCGCATGCTGAGAGCCCGATAGTGGTGCAGCCGGTGATTAACATTAACCTGGGCGGCGTTATCGATGCAATAAATCAAAAATCGGATTTTTTAAAGAATGCGATTGATGGGCTCAAGGACTCAATAGCAGCGGTATTCAAAGATTATTTCGAGGGCTCTGCAAAAGAGTTCAATGACCCGCTGGTCGGTTTCCTGGAGTACCTTGTTTCCGCCAACCCGGACCCAGATTCAGTGAAAGGCTGGTTCGACTCAATTGCATTGCTCCTTTCCTCATTTTACCTGCTCATGTTTTCCGGGGCAGGGCTGATGTTCCTTTTGTCGGGAATCAGCCCGGAAAAAAGGTTCGAGGCAAAGCAATGGCTCAAAAATTCAGTTATAATAATTGCCGCAATTGCAGTGTCTTTCCCACTCTACAAAATGCTGCTCGAGTTGTCCACTGCAATAACGATTTTCATTTTTGGTTCCGGGCAGGCGTCAATTTTTGGATTTGGGGCGCTTTACGGGCAGGGTATTGCTTCGCTACTTTTCCTTGGCTTTGCGGCATCGGCAGCCCTCTTCACCATATTTTTGCGATACCTGTTTCTCACCATGGGCGTCGCGCTTTTCCCAATCGGCATTTTCCTCAGCCTCGTTCCGCCACTGCGGCCATGGGGCAGGGCATTGCTCAATATCCTGGGCGCGGCGATGGCAATGCAGTTCATCGATGCCATACTGCTGGCGGCCGCGGGCCAGATGGCTACAGGGCCAATTGCATCAATCGGCGGGGCATTGATACCCGCTTTTGCTTTCCTTTGCGTCGCGGGGGTAAATCTCGCATTCATGCTGTTTGCATTGATGAAATCCGCGTTCGAGGCAATGGGCGTGTTCGAAGAAATTGGGCCAATTATTCACTCGGCGGTGGCTGAACTGAAAGCCTCGAATTCGCTTCTAGAAGCAGGGGCGAAAAATTACAGGGCTGGTTGAATGTCCTATGAAATACCTGCCGCCCTGAAATACGAGGAAAAAATACTGTTCGGGCTCTCGCTACGGCAGGCATTGTGGCTCGGCATTTTCGGCATAGCGGGCTTTGCCATTTTCCTGAAAACAAGTTTTGCATTCGAAATCAAGGCAGGCACTGGGATTTTACTTGCTTTGGTAGGCGCGGGATTTGCCTTTTTCGACCTCCAAACGCATATGATAGATTTCACGGCTTTCGCACGCGGCAGGAAAAGCACCGGCTATTTTGACGGGGGGATGGAAAAGTTCATTGAAGTGAAGGAAATACGCGACGACACGGTGTTACTGAAAAATGGAACGGCAAAAGCGGTTCTGCAGGTGCAGCCGATAAATTTCCACATGCTTTCACAAAGCCACAAGGAAGCCATTATAATCGCCTACAGGGATTTCCTGAACTCGCTTGACTTCCCGATACAAATCGCGGTGCGCACTGCCGACCTTTCGATGGAGGATTACTTTGAAAAGCTGGGGAACCAGGCGCTTTGCTCAAAAAATGAAAAAATACACTGCCAGTTCAGGGAATACAGGGGCTTTGTGGAGGATTATATCAAACGCAAAGGGGCAAAGAACAAGATGTTTTATGTCGTGATTCCTGCTGAATGCCCTGCAATCGGAAAAAAAATAATCGCGGAACAGGGGACAAGGACAATTGAATCCCTGAATGGCCGTGTGAAAGCATGCCAGGAAAAGCTCGCGAACTGCAATCTCTTCACTAAAAGGCTATGCACACAGGAACTCGTCACACTTTTTGCCGGGTACTTTGACTGCCTCCTCGAAGCGAAAAATGATTACCTTTCACTTGTGACATCCGAAGAATCAGAAAAATAACGAAAGCAGAAAAAGGAATACGGGAATAAAACAGACATTAAAGCCACTGAGTGATTTCCATGACAACTCTGCAGGGCCTGCTCAAGCCATCCCTCATCCGCAACGAATTCGACTGCTTCCAGATGAACAACGAGCTATGCAGGACGGTGTTCGCGGTCGGGTATCCGCGCACCATAAAGGAAGGGTGGCTGGACCGGATTGTATCGAGCGAGGGCAACTTTGACCTGAGCATGCACATACGCCCCTCAAACATCGAGGCAACGCTCACAAAGCTCAACCAGGAACTCGTGAAGCAGGAATCCGACCTAATGGCGGCACAGATAAAAGGCATTGTTAACCCTTCACTCAGAATACAGCGTGAGGACACACTGAAGGTACTTGAAAGCCTGCAAAAAGGGGAGGAAAAGCTCTTCGGGATTTCATTATATGTCAATGTAAGGGCGTTCGGCAGGGAAAAGCTGGAACTGCTCACGCAGAAGGCTGTTTCAGAACTCAACTCGATAATGATAATCCCGAAAATCCCCTTCATGCGGATGGCAGAGGCGATAAAATCCGTGATTCCGATACAGGAAGACAGGCTGGCATCGGAAAGGGAAATAACTTCAGGTGCGCTGAGCGCATGCTTCCCTTTCACGACCGCATATTTCAACCCAGATTCTGATGGGATAATGCTCGGCTTCAACAGGAACAGCATGGTCCCTGTAGTGATTGACCCTTACAGGCTACCGAACCACAACGGCCTCATCCTCGGCACTTCGGGAGGGGGAAAGAGCGTAACCGCAAAGCTGTTCATAATCAGGAACCTGCTGCGCGGGGTGCGGACAATTATAATCGACCCGCAGGGCGAATATCTCGGGATAACAAAAAAATTCGGCGGGAAAATAATCGGCTTGGGCGGGAAGGAATTCACGATAAACCCCCTTGACATGATGGGCGAGGAGTTTGACGAAAAAATGCTTTCCCTGATGGAATTTTTCAGGATTCTTTTGTCACTGGGTGAAGAAGAAAATTTCCTGCTCGCGGCTATTTTGCCGAAAGTGTATGAAAATGCCGGAATTCTCCAGGAAAATCCGGAAACATGGGGGAAGGAAGCGCCAATAATCGGGGATTTGCACCGTGAAATCCTCAAAGCCGGAAAAAACAGGAAAGACCATAATTCGATGGCACTCCAGTCCCTCGAATCAAAAGTAAGGCC
>CABMIU010000050.1 GCA_902386385.1 uncultured archaeon | reverse complement strand
GTCCAGCGGTGACTTGACTATTATTTCCTTTACCCTGTCCCTTCCGCCCCTCCTGAGCTTTGGCACATAGGTCTTGCCGATTTTAAGTATGTTGTGCCATAAAGGGTTCTGCTTTTTCCTTTCCTTTTGCGGCAGCACCCATTTTTTCGGGTCTTCGGGCTGTTTTTCCTTGTTTTCAGCCTCCTGCCTCGGCAGGCTTTTTTTAGCCTCCCCGAGCATTTGCTGTGCCTCTTCCTCGGAGAAGCCCAACTCCTCGAGATTGGCCATTATGTCATCATCCGAAGTGCCTGCATCCAGCAGCTTTATTGCGCCTTTGACCATGAGCGCCCTTTGCCGTTCATCCATAAAAGCACCTTTGCAGATTTCAGCAGTCTTGAAAACTTACTGCCAGAAAACTAATGGCTTCCTGATTATTTAATCCTGTCGAATTCCCCGCGGCCTTCCCCGTGGCGTTCACTCACGCATTCGCCGATTCCAGCGTGAGTTCCCTTCCTGAGAATTCCTTTATTCCCTCAAGGAAGCGGCTTTTCACTTTTTCCAGGCCGGGTTTTGTCCTGCCCTCGAAACGCAGTATGAGCTTTGGCTGGGTGTTCGATGCCCTTATCAGGCCCCATCCTTCCCCGAAAACAACGCGGGCGCCATCAACCTCGATGACCTCTTCTACGCCATCCGCCTTTTTGAAATACGCCTTCGCTTTCTCCACGAAAGCGAATTTTTCCGAATCAGGGAAATCAATCCTGTATTCAGGGGAAGTGGCATAATTGGGCATCTCACCCGCGATTTCGCTCACTTTTTTCCCCGATTCCGAAACGATTTCTACCGCCTTTGCGCATGCGAGCAGGGCGTCATCGACACCATACCATTCCTTTGCAAAGAACATGTGCCCGGACATCTCGCCGGCCAGAATAGCGCCTTCTTCCCTCATTTTTGCCTTTATCAGGCTGTGCCCTGTTTTCCACATTATGGGCTTTCCTCCAAGCGCCTTGATGTATTCGCCAAGGCCCTGTGAGCATTTCACCTCGAAAATTATTTTCGCCCTGGGAGAATCATGCAAAGCCTTCTTTGCCAGCATCCCGAGCAGCCTGTCCCCGTAAATGAGCCGCCCTTTCTCGTCCACAATGCCGATGCGGTCGGCATCTCCGTCAAATGCAATCCCCATTTCAGCCCCGGATTCAACGA
Organism: uncultured archaeon; assembly: GCA_902386385.1. Classification (GTDB taxonomy): domain Archaea; phylum Iainarchaeota; class Iainarchaeia; order Iainarchaeales; family Iainarchaeaceae; genus CABMIU01. Next base: position 18,236 of record CABMIU010000050.1, on the reverse strand, counting down.
CAAGGGCCTTCAGGTCAGTGACGTTCGCTTCCATGCTCGGGTCAGGGATGTGGTTCGGGAAGGTGCTGTCCTTTTTGCAGAACAATTCCCTGGTTTCGCAGCCAAGCATTTTGAGAAGCCTCGGCCCCAGCTCCGAAGCCATGCCGTTGCCTGCGTCCACAACAACCTTCACTTTTCGCTTCACCCTGACGCGCTTGGCTATCTCGGAAAGGTAAACATCGTCAATGCCTTTTTCGGTTACAGTGCCCACAACGCCCCTGTTCCGTGTGCCTGTTTTCGCCCCTGCCTTTTCAATCTCCATCGCCCTCTTCGCGAGGCCCTGTATCTGCTGCCCGTAAATCGCTTCTTTTCCTACGAGGATTTTGAATCCGTTGTATTTCGGCGGGTTGTGGCTTCCTGTCACATTTATTCCTCCGTCCGCATCGAGCCAGTGCACTGCAAAGTAGAGTTCTGGCGTTGTTGCCTCGCCTATTGAAATGACCTCGGCACCCATGCCCGTAATTGCCCCGATAAGGGCCTTTGAAATGCGCGGGCTTTGCTCGCGGTTGTCCTTGCCGACAACAACTTTGCATTTGCTGTTTTGCCCGCCCCTGATTTTTCCCTTGCTCGCCATGACCATTTCCGCAAATGCAATGCCGATGCCCCGCACTGTATTGTCATCGAGTTCCTCGTTCAGGCCGCGGACATCGTACTCGCGGAAAATCTCGGGGTTCATGCAAAACAAATCAACCGCACTTCTTTTAATCCATTTATTCCATTTCCATATCCTTATGCTCGTGGGCATTACAGGGAACCTCGGTTCCGGGAAGACGCTCCTGCGCAGGTCGTTCGAGCGGCTCGGCTGCCGCACACATGATGCGGATGAAATCGTCAGCGAGATTTACCGCGACCCGAAGGTCGTCGCCGAAATAGTGAAGGAGTTCGGCCCGGAAGTCGTGGCAAAGGGCTCACGTTCAATTGACAGGAGAATTCTGAGCCAGATTGTTTTCGGCAGCACGGTAAAGCTCAAGAGGCTCAACGCCATAATACATCCGCTTGTGAAGGCGTGCATCTCCGCCCTGCCCCACAACAATGAAATAGTCCTTGTCGAGGTGCCCCTCCTGTTCGAATCGAGGATGCAGGGGCTTTTCAGCAAAATAATCCTTGTCAGGGCGCCGCACGAGGTGCGGATGAAGCGCGCCAGGAACCGCGGCTTCGAGGAAGAGGAATTCGAGAAGCGCGTCGCCTCCCAGTATGCCTCCGACAGGGTAGAGGCGCTCGCGGACTTTGTTGTTGATTCCGATTGCACCCCGACCGAGCTCGCGGGCAAGGCAGTGTCCATACTCGCAAAGCTGAAAGCCGAGCATGGCAATGCCATTAAAGGGTTTTAGTGAAAATAATTGAATTTGATTGATTTGAAGGGATTCCGATGAAAGCAGTTTACCCCGGAACATTCGACCCATTGACATTCGGCCACCTTGACGTCATAAGGCGCGGCGCCAGGCTCTTCGGCTCCATAACCATCGCGGTAGCTGAAAATCCGGGCAAGAAGCCGCTTTTTTCATTCGAGGAGCGCCTCGAAATGGCTGCGGAGGCGACAAAGGGCATGAAAGGCGTCAGGGTGAAGGGCTTTAGCGGCCTCCTCGTGGATTTCCTGAAAGAGGAAAAGGCGGGGGTTGTTTTGAGGGGCTTGCGCGAAACAAGCGATTTTCCCAGCGAGTTCCAGCAGGCCATTGTAAACAGGCTCCTCGGGAAGGATATTGAAACAGTGTTTGTCATGACCAGCCCTGAGCACTTTTACGTCACTTCCAGCGTTGTAAAGGAAATCGCGAGGCTTGGCGGAGATGCAAAAGCTTTCGCCCCGAAGCTTGTTGTGGAACGCTTATTGTCGAAATTCTGACAGGCCTGCGGGTCGAAAACCTTTAAATAGTAGAATTGCCTTCTTAATAAGAGTTTTTGAGGTGAAGACTTCACCAAAGGGAGGAGATTTGAAATGAAGAATAGAGGACAATCAGCAATGGAATACCTGATGACCTACGGCTGGGCACTAATACTTATCGTGGCTGTGATCGTCGGGCTGTATTACATAATGCCAAAGACATCGACGGTCTGCACAGGGCTGACCAACAACATGACAATAACAGCATACAAGCTGAGCGGCAGCGCATTAGAGCTTGAAATAGCAAACGGAAGCGGAAAATCAATCACCGGCGTGAGTGTTGCAGGGACCTGCTCATCAGGGACTTGTGCATCACTTGTAGGTACTGGTGATGCAAGCGCTCCACTAGGGAATAAATTCAAGGAAACCCTAACGGGCTCAATGGCGGGAGATGTGGCAGTTGACCTCAACCTGTCGTATAACGACGGCTCTTTCGACCAGGTCGCAACCGGCAGGTGCTCCGGAAGAGTGTAAATTAATCAATAACTTTTCATCGGCTGGCCGAAAGGTCCAGCCACTAATTTTTATTTTTTTGAATGCAAGCCAAAACATCAGGTTCGCCAGAATGCATTTTCATTTTGCCTTGGCGGCCATTTACAGTCATTGCAAGCGGGGGGGTTACAGTATAGCATAACCCTTTATAAATAAAATAATCGCGGTGAATGGTCGGAAATTGCCGAGCTGCCTGAATTGGGTCATTCCGGAAGGCTTTTAATCCATATATTGTATAGTAAAATATATTGAACATATGTTCAGATTTTTTTACTGGTGGTTTTTGTGCTTGTTGGAGATATTTTGGATTCAAAATCCAAGGCCGCCCTGTTTGAGCGGCTCGTTTGCAGGAGTGCCTCGTTTTCGGTTTCTGACCTTTCACGACTTTCCGGCCTCTCTAAGCCAACAGTTTCCGGCGTTGTCATTGAATGGGAAGGCGCAGGGCTGGTTTCCTGCGAGCAGCAGGGTAGGAACAAGATGGTTTCCCTGAACAAGGGCTTTTACCTTCTGCCGGAGCTGAGGGCAATGTTTTCCAAGGCAAACGGCCGTCAGGGCGAATTGATTAAACGGCTTGAATCAGTTGAAGCGCTCGGCTCGAAGGAGATTGCCGCGGTTATTGTTTTTGGCTCGCGGGCAAGAAATGATTTCATCGGCAAGTCTGATTTGGATGTCCTTGTCGTGCTTGGCGGCAAATCCAACAGGATTCCCGAAGATGCGGTGGAATCGCTTGTGGAGGTTTCCGCTGAAATGGGCGTAAAGTATTCTCCGACATTCATTTCCAGGGAAGAGCTACTTTCCCGTGCCAGGGGTAACGACATTTTCATTAAAAACATTCTCGCGGAAGGGAAGGTAATAAAGGGGGCGGATTTCATTGGGAACCTTCAAAGAGCACCTTGACCTTGCAAATGAGCGGTTCGATTCAGCTGAAAGGCTGTTTGGCGAGGGCTTGGAGCACACCGCTGCGCACCTTTTTGTAAATGCCGTTGTCAATTACCATAATGCTGCCTGCCTTAAGTTTCTTGGAAGGCTGCCCGGCCACAAGCAGCATTCGGACGTTTCTTACTTCAAGGAAATTGCGAAGTTCATTGGCGAAGAATACCCGCCATACAAGGCAGCTTATGAGTTCCTGATGTCCCACAAGAGCCAAGTGGATTATGATGTCGGCCTTTCCCTGAGCTCTGCCGAACAAATCAGGCGCAGGGCGAGAAAAGTGAGGGAAATTATCGAGCCGCTGCTGTGAAGCAGGTTCATATTCATTCAGTGCTTTTTGTGCAATTATCGCTTACACCATGTCCCCCAATGTCCCGAGGAGCAGCATCCTTGTCGCAAAGAAAATGATTATGGACACCGCTATTATAGGCACCACATATTTCAGGCCGTTGATTTCCTTGCCGGTGTTTATCGCGCCAATGGTGAGGCATGCGAATATTGATGTGAATATGAGCGTTACGCAGGAGAAAAGCACCACGAACTCCGGCGAAACAGCCTTCCTTTCCCCCGTGGCAAAGCTCTTTATCGCCTCCATGTTTCCCCCTACAGGGAGGCCCTGCACGTTCAATTTCGGGGTTTTTTCAATCTGAGTGGATATTATCTGTACGACAAAGGAGCTCACGCCGAAGAGCAGGGGGGCGCCTAGCATTGACGCGAACAGTATCAGCAGCACATAGATTGAGATGTTCGATTTCGACTCGTCTTCCAGGGCCTGCTGTGTCTTCAGGTCGCTGGCGAGCTGGAACAGCAAATCCGAAATCTGGCCCCCGCTCTTTATCCCCTCGCAGATGAGCCATAAGGTCTTTTTCAGGACTGTCGAGTTTATCTTGTCGCTTATCCCTATCAATGCCCTCTCGACCTGCTCTCCAGAGGATATTCTCTTGCTCGCGTTCTTTAGCTCAACCTGCAGAAGCCCGAATTCAGGCCTGCCTGCGACAAACAATGCTCTTTCCGTCGTCAGCCCGCTTTTCATGTTCGAGGCGATGAGCTGCAGGGCATCGGGCAGCACCCCTTCGACAAACTTTCCTTTTCCCTCGGAATTCATCCTCATCAATGCATAAACCCCGAAGTAGAAAAGGAAAAGCACGCCGATAAATGCGAATGCTGGCTCTAAGCCGAACATTCCCGCGACTCCTGACGCGACAGTTGCCAGGGAAACCCCGAAAAGAAGCAGGAACCCGGCGAACTTCTTTTCATTTATGGGGATGCCATTGTAGTTCAGCTGCACCCTGAGGCTGTGAAGGAAGCTGTTTGGCATCAACGCGGAAAGCCTTTCGTACATCATTTCAATCACCCAGCAGGCTCGGCCTGGAATTCTTCACAACGCCAAGGAACATGAACTGGCCAACTATGATAAAGCCGAGCATTCCCCAGAAAACAGGCTCGCCAAGGCTTATCTGCGGGAAAGTGGACATTATTATGAGCAGCGTCAGGCCCATTGCCGGCACTATCGCGCCAAGCATCATGTAAACAAGCGAAAGCATTTTCAGGGAATTCCCGTATTTCCTCACTTGGTTTGACTTCTCGGCTGAAAGGCCCTGGACAAGGGATTCCATCACAATGCTCACATCCGAGCCGGCCTTGAGGCCGTTCACGAGTTGCCATATCGCCCTCCTGAAGTACAAAGAGGGGTTGTTCTCGGCGAGCTCCTCGAGTGCGTCATTCTGTAACCTGCGGGTGTTTATTTTCTCCACCGCTTTCCTGAATTCATTGCTCACTTCGCCATTGTCGCCGTTGGCCACGATGTTTATTGAGTCAAAAAGCGTCACGCCGGAGCGCACTTCAACAAGGAGAGTGCGCAAGGCGAATATCAGGTTCCTTTCAATGCCCCTCACTTTTTTCCCGAGGATTATCGAAGGGTATGTTGAAATCTGCATGCCTACCATTATCGCCGCGAAAAGCCCAAGCCCGATTGCATATTCCAGGATATTGAAAAAAGTCGGGGCGTCCTTTCCCGTTCCCGCAAATGCGAGGCCGAAAGCCATCACAAGGATGAATGCAAGTGCAAAATAAGCCGCGGCGTTTATTGCCAGGCATGCGCCATAAGCCTCGGCGGTCATGGGTATTTCCGCCTGCCCTAATGTCTTGGCGAGCTTTGGCATCATCCCTGAAACAATCGAGCCTATGCCCCTGAACCTGTTGCAAAGCGCGGCCATCTGCTTTGGCGGCAATATGGCCCCCGGAATCCTCGATTTATCCATATATTTTGCCTTCCTGCCCCTTCACGCTACCGCATCAGATGTCGCTCAATTTCCTGTTCTTCTGCACCGCATTGACAATGCCCTGCCTGTCCATGTAATACTTGGCCATTGCCTTTCCGACGTCCTGAATGTCATGGATGTCGTTCTTCACCAGCCATTCCAGCACAGCACGCTTCTCCCCTAGGTCCTTGTGTATCTCGTCATAAGTGAGCCCTGTGTGCAGGGACAGCTCGTCGAGGAGCCTTATGCTTTCCGCATCCTTGCTTATGACGTCGCCCGCGGAGTGCCACCTGTAAAGCGTGTTAGCTTTCAGGGTTTCAACATTCCCGCGCTTCTCTGGCACGAACTCAGCTACTTCAAAAACCCTCCTCATGCCGAGGCGCCTGTTCCTGAACATCACGACATTGAGGTGCACTGCCTCAAGCTGCGCCTCGGGGATGCTCATCGGAGGGTTCACCAGTCTCCGTATTGTCTCGTCCGCAGTGTTCGCGTGGAAGGTCGTGTACACGGAGTGGCCTGTGTGCATTGCCTCGAACATCACCTCGGCTTCGCTCTGCCGCCTTGTCTCGCCCACGATTATCCTGTCAGGCCTCTGCCTCAGCGAATTCACGAGGAGGTTGAGCATCGTGACCCCTCCCTTGCCTTCCGCATTCGGCTCGCGCGTGGTCATGGGCACCCAGTGCAGGAACTCGGGGAGAACCAATTCGCGTGTGTTGTGGCACAGGATATTATTGCATATGAAGCTCTCGTTTTCCGGCACGCTGAAGTCATAAACAAACCCCCTGAATTCCCTGCGCTCAATGGATTCAACTTGGTCCCAGAAAACATCATTGAAAGCGAGTTCTCCGAGCACAGCGGGCAGGATTTCGCTGTAATTTGCCGCCATTTTTTGAAGCATCATCCGCCCGATGTTTTTGTCTTTGTATGGTGTGCACTTCCAGCTTTTGTAAGTAAGTGTCTTCCCGACCTCTGACCTTCTCGCCTTTTTTATTGCTTTGTAGAATTCCTTCGGGAGCGGCACTACATCTGAAACGTCGTGGCTTTTTGCACTCAGCCACTTTGAAGCCTTTTCCGTCTTCTTGTCAATCGAGAAGCCGATTTCCTGTGCATATCTCCTCAGGAATTCCGTTCCAGATATTCTTGCTTCGTAAGTTTTGTCCTTTAGCAGCCTCCATTTCACCCTGAGCGGTATCCCGAATTTCAGGAGCAGTGTCTGTGTGTCCTTGAGCAGTTGCCTGGAACTTGACCTTATTGCGATGTCATTTTTCCTCACCCATCCGTCCCCTGAAAAGTATCCGCAGAGCACTGCTGCTGCAAGCGGTTTTTCTAGGCTGAAAATCCAGTCCGGCATTTTTTTCGTATAGGCGTTACCTTTCAGGCTCAGCACGTTTTCAAATAATTTTTTCACTGGCTTTGAATTAACCATCAAGGTAATTCCGTCAGAATGCATTTTTGTTTTCAGCCCGAACCTCGCCGCGACCCTTTCAACAACCGCGCGCGCTTCCGGTTCCACAATTGAAACGAGCACGCTGTTCTTGTCATAACAGCCATCAGCTAGCCACATTCCCGCAAAGCAGGCAAGGTCTTCATCAACTTCTATTTCAAGCGGTATTTTCGTCCCGAGCCTTGAGGTTATGTAGCCTGCGTGTGGCCTGTGTTGTAATTGCATTACCATTTTAACCGAGGCAATGCCCCTCCTGCAATTTCCATTTATGGTGTTCTTAGAGTATGAATTTACCAGCGCAGCCCTGTTTTCTTCCAGCAGCTCCTTAATTTCAAGGCTCTTCACAAAGCACCCTTCAAATGCGCCGAGGTTTTCCCTGAGATTGAAAGTTACTTTTGAGCCTTCCCAGTCAACCTGCCTTGGCGTGGCAAGCCAAGAGCCTTCCTTTATTTCGCTTCCGTTCAACGGGGCGATTTTACCCTCAGGGCCAAGCGTGAAAAGCGAATGGTCCGGCGTCACTTCAATTTCCCTGCCGCTTTTCATCGTGATTTTCAGAAGGTCTTTTTCCACCTTGTGCCTGATAAAGTGGCTTGGCTCCTTCCACTCCAATTTTCCACTTTTTGTCATGCTTGGAATCATTATCCCCTCATCATTCTCTACAATGGCGTCATTTACCGAGTCATCTTCAATTAACCCATCTATCATTTCTCCGGCAGTTGTCTTTGTCACATTGCCGTCTCGCCTGTAGATGATTTCGCTGTCTCCCGAAACGCTGTCTTCAATAGTCAATACCCGGTGGTTTGGCTGTATGAACGGCAGGCAGATGTTTAAGAATGAAGTTTTGCCGCTGGCAGTTCCACCCGATAAAATCATGTTCATTTCGTACTGCATGCACATCCATATTAGTGCCATCACGTCGCTGTTCGCCGTCCTGTTCCTTATGAAATCAGTCACTGTCCAAGGGTCACGCCTGAAGCGCCTTATCGTAATCGTGTTGCCCTTGCCGCTTATCGGGAAAAGCGTCGCGTTCGCCCTGTCTCCGGTGAGCAGGTGCGTGTCGAGCAGCGGGTTGAGTATTGTTATCTGCTTCCCCCCGCGCCTCGCGATTATGTTCGCATAGTTCTGTATCTGTTCCTCGGAATCGAAAAGCACATTCGTCTTGAGCCAGCCGAATTCCTTGTGGTACACCCATGCAGGTTCGCTGGCATTGTTTACCACGACCTCCTCGAGGTCCCCGTCAAGGAGGAGTATGTCTATCTTGCCCATGCCGAGCATGTCCGTGAGCAGCACCATGAGGATTGCGTTCTTTGTCGCGTCATCCAGCGAAGGCAGTTCCCTTTTCAGTATGGCCAGCGCCTTGTCCCTGAATGCGGCCTTGAGATGCCCTACCTCTTTCGGGTCGAGCATCTTCTCCGCCTTTACATTCGGGTCGAGGATTATCGCCTGCTTCAGGTTGTCCATCAGGGCTTTTGTGCCCTGCCCGAATTCCGGCACTTCGAGGATATACCGCTTTACAAAGTCCCCCTCGGCATAAATGACCTTCACTTTCAGCTTCACGCCGTCGCTCTCAAGCTCATACTCCTTGAGTGGCTGCTCATCCGATGGCCTGTTGCCCAGCCCCGGCATCAAAATCTCCTCCGTGCCTTTTCCTGTTTCCATTTCAAGCCTTCCGCCAAAGTTAAAACTGCCATGTGAATCACAATCCAAAATGCGCCTTTGCGTTAACCGTCCCTTTGCCGGGATTTGCCGCACTGTGCCCGGTGAATCCCACTGCCCTCGCAACAGGCGGGCCAATGGGGGGGTATGAAAGTTCAATCTGGCTTTCCCTTTCGAGTATTGCGCAGCACTCGTCCACCCTGTTCAGCGGAATTCCGAGTTCCTTTGAAATTTCCAGGTAGCTTGCCTTGCCTTGCTCCTTTATGTAAGTGAGAAGCCTGTCAAAATCAGTCACGAGCCTCAGGGTTCCAGCGTTTTCCGCAACTTCGGAAATGCTTTCAGCGGCTTCCGCCTTATTTGCCGCGGCCCCTCCCGGGCCTGCATCTTCGGCTTTATTCCCCTCCCCTGCCAATGGTTTTTGGCCTGCGCTTTTTGCCATGGCTCCATTTCCCCCGCCCTCATTTATCCCGCAGGCGTCCGGCCTATCCTCATGCCTTGCCTCATGGCCTTCCAGCTTTTTCTCAATCTCATCAATCCCCGGAAGATGCGGCATGGCATCTATTGCCTCAGAAGTCCTTATCGCATTGGTTTTTTCAGCCGGGTTTTTTGCTCTCCTGGACGCTGCGATTTTCCCGATTTTCCTTTCAACCGCCGCTAATCTCTCGTGATGGATTTTCCCTTTCGCCTTTGCCTTCCTCACAATGGCTGTTTTGCTGTGCCTGCCTTCTCCGTGCATCGGCCCTTTCTTGTGTGCCTGGCCGGCAAAGCTAATAGGCATCTTGCCGGCGGTTGTATCCTGCAGCCCATGTTTTGCATGGGCCCTGGCCCCCCGCGGTTCTGGCGCTGGTTTTCCCGCTTTCAGCTGTAATGCTTCCCCGATGCGCTTCAGTATCAAAGAAAAGTAATCCATGTGTTTTCACTGTAAAGGCAATCAATTTCTCCTTTAATATATATGTCTTTCGCCCAGGGGGCATTTGGAAAGTTCCCGCAAAACGTCATGTGACCTCGGCTTCTTTCACCGCGCTGAACTTGCTTTCCTTCCCATTCACCCCTGTGCAGGTCATCACGAAGAAGTGCTTTCCGCCTGCAAGGCTTTGGATTGCTGCACTTGTTTCTGTCCCCGGGACGGTTTTCGCGAGGGTGTATTGTATGAATGCGGGGTTCGCCCCGCTGCTGACGTAAATTCGGCATTCCGCCGCGCCTTCGACTTTTGCCCAGCTGAGCACCACATCGTCGCCTTCCACAAATGCGCCGAGCAGCGATGGCCTTTCAGGCGGGGCTGCATTCGAGGCATCGTTCTGTCCGCCATAATTGCCTTCCTGCCCCGCAATACCGCCTGTTGCATTCCCGTCCCCCCGGTTTTGGCCCATTGCATCGCTGTCACTGTCCCGCATTGCGCTTTCTGAAACGCATTTGGTTCCAATGCATGTTTCCTCTTGTCCGCACCCGCATTTTTCGCAGTTTTCATCCAGTTTTCCGGCTACGCAGAACAGCGGCTTTTTGCCGGAGCATGCGCCGAAAGCCGTTCCGTCGACACAATTTTTCCCCTGCTTTTTCACGGTTATTTTTTCAATTCCGGAACTGAGAATTCCTTTTGCCGTTTCAGCCCTGGCCTCGAGCGGATAAATGCCTTCGCTTGGCCTGAATTTTTCAGCAAAGGAGCACGGGCCGCTGCATTCAATCGATTTTTTTCCGAATCCGAAGAGTATCGTCAGTTTCCTCGTGCTTTGCTCGAGTGATTGCGCTTCTACCGTGATTTCTTCACCCGCTGTGGCCTCTCCCCGCCCCGACACTTTTACAAGGTCATTTGCAACGACAACCCCTTTTCCGTCCACCCCTGCCTGCAGGCAGCCCTGCAGCAAAATCATGACCGAAAGCGCTGCTGCAAACGCGATTTTTGGCTTTGCCATGGCATTAATGTTCATTCCCACACCTTGATTCCGAAGCCGCTGTCCCCGGTCATTATATTCGCATCCCTGGAATAAAAGGATTCTACCTGCGAATTCAGGTCAATTGAGAATGAAATGCCTGCCTTTTTCGCGCTGTTGCTGAATTCAGTGCCCTGGCCGAGTGAAAGCATTATTTCCCCTTGCCTGCAGCCTGTGCCAAAGCACCTCAGCCTCACAAAGTTGCTTTTGCTTTTGTCGAAATGTGCGCTCACTGTTTTCTGGGCGAGCGAACAGCTTCCGCACCCTGAATCCAGGATTGTTGCACTGAAAAAAGGCATTTTCTCCTGGCTGTTGTAATCCTCGTGCGGGCATGAATTGAAACTGCCGTCGTTGAAGTTGCAGTCCATCGCGTTGAAATCATGGCCGCTGTCAAGGGTGATATTGAGGTCAATCCTCTTCACAGAGTTCATGTCAAAGCCAACGCAGCCCGTGCCTACCGCAATGCTGTTGCTGTCGCTGCTGATTGCGAGTCCCATGCAGCCTGGCTTTTCAGCGAACGAAAGGTTTGCATCTGACCCCCCCCAGCTTTTTGGCAGTGGCACATTTATGTCCACATGCAACGAATCGTATTCCCTTGCATAGTTCGTGTCCTCGGCAAAAACCCTGAATATGTTCAGCGCCTCAAGGTAAGACTGCACGCTTGCCTGCTGCACGGGAAAATCGGATGATATTGAAATATTGTTGCCGTCAATCGAATATGAAAAAGGCAGCACCCTCGCGCTTATTGTCCCCTCCGCGTTCCCCTTTGGCAGTTCCGCTATGCTGTTCCTAAGGTTTTCGTATTTCCCTTTTGCCTTTATGAAAGCGTTCAGTGTCGCGTCGCTTTCCTGCATGGATTGCATGTCCTGCCTTGTCGCGGTGTGCAGCGAAGCAAGGGAAAGCAGGAGGAAAAGCACCATCACGGAAAACAATATCCCTTTATTGTTCATGCAATCACTTCCTCCAGACGGTGTATTCGACCACAAATACCTGCGTTGCGGGCCCGCCATAGCAGTTCACCGCATCCACGTTCCCCAGCGGGCATTCCCTCAGCAGGCCATCTTCGTTTATCATGGCGTATATCACTCCTTCATGCGGGATGCCGACATTTTCAAATTCGGCGTTGCTCTGGCTGCAGCCGATTGTGGATTCCGAGCAGAGCGCTGGCACCGTGTATGACGCGAGGATTTCACTATTGGTATCATCGAGCCTGAAATTCAGGGTCGTCGCATTCGCATCAAGGCTGCCCGTGTTCTGTACCTTCACGCCGAGCAGGATATTGTTGCTGCCTATTATAGACCCGGAGGTTATCTGCACGTTAAGGTCACGGTTCCTGAAAGGCACTGTGGCGCTGTCGTTGAAATCGATTGAATGCAGCGTGCCATTGCCGTCATAATAGCTGAATTTTGTTCCCGGCCCCGGGAACGTGAAGGCGCCTGCCCTGCATATATCGTTGCTTGTGCACGGGAAGTTCAGCTTGTAAACCGTGGTGAATGGCGTATCCTTCGTTATTGTGCCGGCATTGAAAATAATGTTGCCGTCCATCAGAGTCCCGTTCAGGTCTCCCACAATAAGCTCCCCGGGCATCAGGGGCACTGAAACGTTGGCGTCGCTTGCCATTTCCGCCACCTTGAGTGCTATGAGTTCAAACACCTGCTCTAGGGCATTGGCGTCGCTCGCATAGTAAAAATTCCCGTCAGCCGCCTGTGCTATCGCAGTGAGTTCGCTCACGCTCGCGTCGGCCCCGAATCCGATTGTGAATATCACTATGCCCTGGCCATGGGCTGCCTGTGCAGCGGAAAGGGAATCGCCGACATTCGACTGGCCGTCTGAAAGCAGCACCTCGAACTTCAGTGCCTTTGGGTTGTGCCTTGCGCTTGCGAGTTCCGTGTTTGCCGAATCTATGCCGGCTTCAGTGTAAGTGGAGCCGCTCGCGGTGAGCGTGCCGATTTTTCCCTTCAGCAGGTTCAGGTCGGTTGTAAGTGTCTGGTTTGTCGTTGCAGAGCTGCTGTATGACACGAGGCCGAGCTGGTCCGGGGGCGCTTTCCAGCCGTTGTAGTCAACGAAAGCCTTTGCGGATTCCTTCGCGCTGCTTATCCTCGGCCCCTGCGTGAGGTCGATTGTAATTAGGCCGTAGGACCCTGCCGCGAGGTATGCGTAGTTCCCCCGCTTCTGAACATCCAGGTAGCTGTAGGGCGTCTGGTAATTCGCATCCTGCGTTATAGCGGCGGGGTTGTTCACATCAAGCACGAATAGCGCTGAATTGTCGGCGACATATGCCTTGTTTGCGTCAACAACCACGGCGTACGCCGTGCCCGGCGTATTGTAAGAACCGGCCAAGCTTGGGCTCGCCTTGTTTGTTATGTCCACAATAACGAGGCCGTTTGAGCCGTCGGCAACATACGCATAATTCCCAGACACGAAAACCTTGTATGCCGTGCCGGCTGTGTTGTATGTTCCAGTTATTGAAGGGCTTGCCTTGTTCGTGACGTTTATTGCCCTGAGGCCGGCGCTGCCGTCAGCGAGATAAGCGTAGTTGCCGTCCACGAAAACATCCCTCGGGCTTGTTGTCGCAACAGCCCCGGAGAGGCTCATCGATGCGGGATTCGTGGCATTTATTATGTTCAGGCCTGTTGTTGACGAGCCCCTTCCGGCAAGGTAAACGTAATTGTTGTATGCGTAAATCCCTGTCGCGATGTTAACTGAAATCTGCCCCGTCTTCGAGAAATTTGCAGGGTCTGTCTTGTTTATCGCATAAATCTCGTCAGTTCCCGCAGTGTCTGCCGCGAAAACCCAGTTCCTGTCGACAGCAACATCGACAACAGTGCCGGGGTCATAAATGTCAGAAAGCGAAGGCATTAGCGGATTTGATATGCTGATGCTCCTCACTCCCGCGGCATCGTCCGCGATGTAGGCATATGCGCTGTTCTGGTCGAGGGCGACTTCATTGGCATAAGTAGTGCTTACCGTGCCGCCCCAGCTCATCGAGCCGCTCCTGTCGATTACAAGCATCAGGTCAATGGGCTTCCTGTAGTTTTCCGGCACCGAAACAGAGAGCCTGACGGTAACATTCTCGTCGCACATTATTTCAGTGTCAGGGGTGACATTGACGTCGAATGTCACATTCGCGTCTTCGCTGAAATCCGCTTCGCTGAAAAGCGCTTTGCCTGCCGAATCCCCGGAAAATTCAATGCTCCCGAAAAACCCCCTGCCCGCCTTCCCGCTTGCCGCTCCGGCCACTCTGCCCCGGCCAATTGCGTAATCCATTGCTTCATCTTCCCGCGAGAACGCTGCATAAGAAAGGTTGCAGTCTCCCGGCGGCTGCCTCCTGGCAAAGAATTTTTTGCCTGAAACAAACTGCCCTGCCGCAGCAGAGCCTGATCCGCCTTTGAGAACATTGGAATCCGGAAAGCATTCAGAAAAGCCCTGATATATGCCGCATTCCTGCGGAATTGAAGTGTAGGAGCGCACGGAAACATTCGCGTCAAATCCTGCCGGAATGCTTTCAAGGAGCCTGCCCCTTATCAGTGCAGCGGATTGGCTCACGGAATTGGTGTCAATGGTCCTCAGGATGTAGCCTGAATTGTCCATGGCAAAAAGCGAGTCCTCCGCGAGCACGGAGCTCTGGCCGGGGCTTATCGCATTTTCCTGCTGCAGGGCGACAAGCATGAACATTGCCGAACCGAGCAGTATCATCGCTATTGTAGCGTCAAGCGAGAAGACAAACCCCCGTTCAGTGCATTTCATCCTATTCAAGTCCCTTGATACGCCGCACTCACGTCCCAATAAATCCACGCTGGTGTCCCGTTGCCCCGCCATTCAATCCACCAGCCGGTATATTTTCAGTGCCACGGTGCCCTGCTGCCCATTGTACGAAACAACCCTCCGGGAAACAGCCACGCTTGCCTTGCCCTGGGGCGGCAGGCCTGCATTCATGTCAACCGGCCCGCTGAAAGTGAAGAAGAACTCGTTTGCCCCTATGTTCATTTTTTCCTTCAGTGCTTCGTAATCGCTGTTTGAAAATGCCGCGAGCTTTGCCTCTGAAAGCTCCCTGTCGCGCAGCGCAAGGCCGATGGATTTCACGCCACCGGCGTCATTTTCTTCCCAATTGCCAGGGACCCCATTCGAGCTTACAAGCGAATCAAGCAGGGAATCCGCCGTGTTTTTCATTTGCGCGAAAGACCTTTCGTTTTCATGCGAGGAAAGCCTTGAATCAAAGGAGCTTGAAATGAACGCCCATGCGATTACAAAGAGCAGCAGTGCAAAAGCGAAATCGAACATCACGCCCTGGCCTTTTTCCATTGCAATGCGTGTGCCATCACTTGTTCGCAACAGAAACAATCCCCCCTTCTTTTTTCACGATTACGCCGCCAGGTTGCAGGCTTGCGCTTGCGTCGCTTCCGCTGAAGTAGCAACTGGCGCCGCCAACCGTTATTGAATTGCCCCTCACCAGGGCGTTCGAAGAAATCATTGCCTCGACCTGCACATTCGGGCCCGAGGAATTCACCTTTGAGAGGCCCCAGGAAAGCCTTTCGCAGTCAGCGCCATCAGCCGCCCTCTGTGAAACGAACCTCGCCTGCTCATCCCTGATGCCTATCTGCAGGTAAACCGCAGCGAGGAAAATGCAGAGCATTGCGAGCGAAACAACCGCTTCCATCGACACCTGCCCCGCGGCGTGCCTTTCCCGCGGCGAAAACCTTCGCCGACAGAGGTGTCCTGCCCAAGGCAGGGCTAGCCCGCCCGTAGGGCGTGCACCTCGCCAGCCCAGGTCTGGGCTGGCCGCAATAAAGTTGTCCCGTCTTCGACGGGACGTGGCTCGCTCCGCTCGCAAAAAGGATTTCATGCAAATGGCTCCATGCTTTTTGAATGTCTTTTGCTTTTCAGGCAATCATTCCACGAGGACATTTCCATCCTCGAGGGCAACCCTGAACTGCCTCCTTCCGCCAGAAACGACAATTGTTTTGGGGCTGAGGCCGACCTTTGTGTAAGCGTAAGAATTTGAAGTGCCTGCGGATGCGTTATAATTAAGTTTCACGTAATTGCCCCACAGCACCAGTTCCTTCGCGGTTTCAGGGAGTTCTGCATCAAAGTAAAGCGTGCTGCCCTCGCCCATCGAGGCGACGAGATTCGCGTTGCCCGCTATCCTCGCGACAGCATCGCCCCCCAGGACAGTGCTCTTGTTCTCGCTGAACGTTATGAACGCGTAAGTGAAAAAAATGGCCGCGACAATAACGAAAAAAGCGGTAATTACAAGGTATTCCATCGAAACCTGGGCGCGCCTGCACATAAAAAACACTTTCGCATTCCGGGGCTTTAATTTCCACCGGAAAAAACCGATAGTATATCGGCTTTACAGGTAAAAAGGTTATGCTGGCCAACTTTTTTAAAAAACAACCTTTTCCTTTCTCTTGACCTCGCAACTTTGTAGTTGCGATGCCTCGCCCCCAAAGGGGGCAAGGAAAGAGAAAGTAAACCTTGGCCTTAAGGGCCGAGGCCTAACACCCAGAGGGCGTCAGGAGGTTGGCGGAAAGTAAAGAGAACGGCTCACGCGGAAACAGCCATATACTTTCGATTACAATAAAAAAATCACCGGGGCGGGATTCTCTCAATCCTTTGTATTTTGTCAAGGTGATAGTGCATTATCCTGCCCCCCTCGGCCCCTATTAACTTTTCCCCCGCAAATTCAACCTTTTTCACCAAGTGCACCTTCCCTCTTATGCTGGTTATCCGTACGGTGTCTCCCGGGTGAATCCCCTTGAGCAAGGGGTGGTATCTTCCAAGGTCCATTTTTTCTTTCCTTGCCGGCAAAAATTTTCTTCCCGCCAGGCGAAGCGTTGCTTTCGGCGCCAAGGCACCCCTCAA
Source organism: uncultured archaeon (assembly GCA_902386385.1). Taxonomy (GTDB): domain Archaea; phylum Iainarchaeota; class Iainarchaeia; order Iainarchaeales; family Iainarchaeaceae; genus CABMIU01. The sequence goes on along the minus strand of CABMIU010000050.1, from coordinate 1,745 downwards.
TATTCCGATGCGCTTGCGGTTCCTAAAAGCAGTATCCTGTCTTTTCCTGATATCTCCCCAATCAATTGGTTTGCTGCTGCCGGCAACTCTCGCTGCACGGGAAGCCTCCACTGCTTTATTGATTTTTCCTCTAAAAAATGGCATAGTTTAGTAATTCTCCTTCTGATATATAATTCTTTTTAGCCATCGCCCGAGCACCGAGCAAAAGCGGGGCAATGCCCCGTGAACTGAACGTTGGGTCACCAATAAGCAGTCCAATGAATTTGGCGTGGTCCCGCATTGTGTTCCCGGGAATTTGCATAGGTTTTTAGGCTTTCTCAAGCAAATTATGTATAGTTATGCTTGAGGCTTCGCAGAGATATGCGCTCAGGAAGACTTCCGAAGAGAAAATCTTTCTTCGCAACATAAGCCTGCTCGAATCAAGCTATGCCTCCGAAAAGGACCCTGCCTTGAAGGAGCTCCTGGGCCAGCAGCTCGCCTCGCTCAAAGGCGGCCTTTCAATGATTTCCTCGAAAACCGGTCAGCCGGATAATGCTGCAAATGCCTATGGCAACCCTGCCGGTGCCTACAATCCTCCTGCCAGCGGCGACAGGGGCAATTTGAGCAGGAAGGGCAATTTCACTGAATCCGTCCTGATAAAGCTTGATTCCGGCGCCTTGCATGAATGCTCCTGCGAGGATGAAAAACTGATGCTCAAATATTACCGCCTTGTCCTTGCAAGGCACGGCGAACGCATAAACGATGCCGAAAGGAAAACGGTTGGTGAGATAAAAAGCCTTGTATCGAAATCCGACCTCACAATACAGAGCCTCTGCCAGGGCTTCATGGGTCCCGAACCCTCCAAATATGGCTTTGCAAAGCATTACCTGGCTGCCGCGGAAAAGGCCTATAATTATGTCCGCGACGAGATACGGACAGTTGACGATATAGGGATTGGGATTTCATTCTGGCTTACCCCGATGGAAATGGTTTCCGGGAAGATTGCGGATGACGAGGACAAGGCAATCCTGCTCTGTTCCCTCCTTTACTGCCTCGGCGACGAGAATGCGGAAGTCGTGATTGCGGAGTTAGAGAATGGCTCTCCCCACGCATTCGTAATAACCGGGTTCAATAACGAGTTCTTCCTCCTTGACCCATCGCAGGGAAAAGGCTTCAGCCAGTGCAGGGGCAGGAAGCACGAAGTGATGGAATCATATTCCTTCTGCGGCTCCGGCATAAGGCGTTTCATGTACAAGTTCAACGCCTCGAAATATGAGCAGTTCACGGGGCAGTAACACTTTGCCAAGCCCGTTGTATGGGCGATCTCTCTTTAGCTCTCTGCCAATGGGTTGATTGCCCTCAGCCAATCAAAGTTTTCAAAGTCTTTCGTGTTTTCAGTGTAAATCTTCCTGATGCCTTTCCTTTCCATTGTCGAAGCAAGCAACGAATCGTAAAATCAGATTTTTTCCTCAGTTATTTCATTTTCCGCTTTGTGGTGCGCTGCAATGAATTCCTTAATGCCCTTTTCAGTGAGAAGTATGTTTTTTGTGCCAAGCATTGTCACAACCGAGCTCGCATTCGCGGTGCCCCATCGCAGTGCCTCTTCAATCCCTTTGCCCTTTATTATGGCTGCAGTGAAGCCCGAGCCGAACGCGTCACCCGCCCCAGTGACATCAACTACCTTGACATCATAAGGCTTCATTGAATAAGCAGTGCCGTGGCCGTGCTGGTGGTTCTCTTTTATGCATGCGCTCGCCCCTTCCTTG
>CABMIU010000049.1 GCA_902386385.1 uncultured archaeon | reverse complement strand
GCTCACATTCGTCAAGAAGACGAGGAGGAGGCTCGCGAAGGCAAACCTCAGCATTGTCGAAAGGCTCGCCAACAAGATAATGAGGAGCGGCCAGGGAAAAAGGAAGCTCTCCGGAAAATACATCAGGGGCCGCGGCGTTCTCGGAAAGAAAATGCTCGCAATGCACATCGTCGATGACGCGTTCGAAATCGTGGAGAAGAAAACAGGCAGGAACCCCATACAGGTCCTCGTGATGGCGATACAGAACGCGGGACCGAGGGAAGACACGACAAGGATAAAGAGGGGCGGGGTCTATTACACTGTTTCAGTCGATGTCGCGCCGCTCAAGAAGGTCGATGAATCATTGAAGAACCTCGCGCTCGCCGCATTCCAGGGCTCTTTCAACACCAAGACCTCCGCATCCGAAGCGCTCGCAAAGGAAATGGTTTCAGCGGCGAGCGAGGAAAGCGCGAGCTTCTCCGTGAATAGAAGGGACGAGGTCGAGAGGATTGCAAAGGCATCGAGGTAAAGGCAAGGCAAAAAAAAAAACAAAACGCCACGCCTGGCCCCTAAAGGGCCCGGCGATGATTTGCCGGGAACCAGAACTCGAAAAACTTGAGATTAATGGAAAAGTGAAACGCATGGCCAAGAAAGAGGAAATCGCGAAGATTGCCGAAAGGCTCATGAGCAACAGGCCGAACATCCGAAACATGGGCATTGTAGCGCACATAGACCACGGAAAAAGCACGCTCGCGGATTCGCTGATTGCAGCTTCAGGGCTGATGAGCGAGGAACTCGCCGGCCAGCAGCGCGTAATGGACTTCGAGGACCAGGAAGCTGAAAGGGGAATAACAATCAACGCGGCCAACATTTCCCTCGTGCACAATTACAAGGACCAGGATTATCTGGTGAACCTCATAGACACCCCCGGCCATGTCGACTTCGGGGGCGAAGTGATAAGGGCCATGAGGGCAGTTGACGGCGTCATCCTTGTCGTTGACGCGGTTGAAGGCGTGATGCCGCAGACCGAGACCGTGATAAGGCAGGCGCTGCGGGAATACGTGAGGCCGGTGCTTTTCATCAACAAGGTCGACAGGCTCATAAACGAGCTGCAGCTCACGGAGCAGCAGATGCAGGAAAGGTACCTCAAGGTGATAACGCAGGTCAACCAGCTCATCGCGAAGAACTCGCCTGAAACCATAGGCGACAAGTGGCTCGTGAACGTCAAGAATGGCTCCGTGACTTTCGGGAGCGCATACAACAAATGGGCAATAAACGTGCCGCGGATGGCAGTGAACAAGGTTTCGTTCAAGCAGGTTTACGAATACCTCAAGGCGGACAACCAGAAGGAGCTCGCGAAACTTACAAAGCTTTCAGACGTAATGTTCGAAATGGTGATAACCCACCTGCCGAACCCTATGGAGGCGCAGAAATACAGGATGCCGGTGATATGGAAAGGCGACCCGGAAAGCGGGGCCGGAAAGGCAATGGTGAACTGCGATGAGAACGGAACCCTCGCAATGATGGTCACGGATGTTTCGGTTGACGAACACGCTGGGGACATAGCCACGGGAAGGGTTTACGCGGGCAAGGTCACAAAGGGAATGAAGCTCAAGCTCATCGGCGGCCAGAAGGAAGCCGTGCTCCAGAAAGTCGGGGTATTCATGGGTGAGGACTTCGCTGAAGTGTCTGAAGTGAAGGCGGGAAACATCGCGGCGATAGTGGGCATGAAAGAAGTCTTTGCGGGCGAAACAATCAGCACCGAGGATATCCATTCATTCGAGAACTTCATGACAGAGGTCGAGCCGGTCATCACTGTTTCAATAGAGGCAAAGAACACGAAGGACCTGCCCAAGCTGATTGAGGTCATAAGGCAGCTCACAAAGGAGGACCCGAACCTGAGGGCGACAATAAACCAGGACACGGGAGAGCACCTCCTTTCAGGGATGGGCGAACTGCATCTTGAAATCAACCAGTACAGGATTGAGAAGCATCACAACGTGCCGATAACGGTGTCGCCGCCTATTGTCGTTTACAGGGAAACCGTCAACAAGATTTCACCCCTGCTCGAGTCAAAGAGCCCGAACAAGCACAACAAGCTCAAGATGCACTGCGAGAAGATGCCTGCCGAAATGCTAGACAAATTGCTCAAGACGCACTTCAACGGGAAGGTCAAGCCCAAGGACAAGGAAAAGGCAGCGATGTTCCAGGAAGTCGGGTTTGACATTGACACTTCCAAGAAAATATGGGCGGTCCATGACGGCAACGTGCTCATCGACGCAACGCGCGGAATCGAGGCACTGCACGAAATCAGGGAACTTGTGATACAGGGTTTCTTTGACGCGATGGACGAAGGCCCGCTCGCAAAGGAAAAGTGCTTCGGGGTAATGATAGTGCTCGAGGATGCAACACTCCACGAGGACGCAATACACCGGGGGCCGGCACAGATGCTCCCTACCGTGACGAGGGGATGCTATGCATGCATGCTCTCCGCGGATGCGGTCCTTTACGAGCCGAAGCAGCTGCTGACTATTACAGTGCCAGAGAGCTATCTCGGCGCAGTGAGCAAGGAACTCGGCTCGCGCAGGACACAGATAACCGAAATGCGGCAGGAAGGGGACTCGAGCATCATAATCGGGAAGGCGCCGGTGAAAGAGCTTATTGGCTTTTCAAGCAACATCAGGGGTGCCACGCAGGGAAGGGCGCTCTGGACAGCGGAATACGCCGGATTTGAATTCCTGCCGCGCGAGCTGCAGCTGAACACTATAAGGGAAATCAGGAAAAGGAAGGGAATGGACCCAGACCCGAAACCGGCGAGCCACTATCTCGATTGAAATCTGCCAAGGCGGGAACGGCAGGCCGGAGGCTTTGCACCGGCAATCCGGCCAAACCCCAAAAGAGAACATTTAATCCTGTACTACCGCCAAATTCTGCCAATAAGGTAAACAGGGAATTCATTTAGCTTCAATATCGCCCCGGATTTTGTCGGAGTCACTTCAATGGCGTCGAGCATATACAATGCCCTGGACATAATAAATGAAGTCAAAAAAATCAATGGGCCATTACTACGGCCCTTGGAGGGGTCCACCTTCGGCCATGCCTATTGAAACCAGCAGGAAATCGGACCTCATTTTCTGGTGTCCTGGGAAGGGGAATCCACTGCAAAGGAACAGCTATGTCTTGCAACCCAGTGGATTGATGGTGTTCATATCCATTCCAAAATGAAACGCGCGAGTAGCGCTTATTGAAGGGGCATTATTCTTCCATGAAGTATGTAATTTCCCAGTTCAAGCAACTGGCACAATCAATGAAATGAAATACTTTTCAAAACTCGGATGTTTATATGTAAAAGAGTTTTTGTTTAAAGGGTCTTAGGGCTTGCAAAAAAGGGCACTAATGACATTTGCGGTCGGTGGCTTTCGGATATTGGAATTATTTATGAGGCAAGCAAAATAGCGGCTTTTAAGTGACCGGATTTTCCACCGCCGGGTTTGTCAGCAGGCTCATCTTTCTGCTGCGGGCATCCATTTTTAAATGTTTTTTTTAGGGTATATTTAGCCTATAAAACGTGAAATAACGGGTTTTTGGCACATTTACACAGCACATGGCTTGCATTTATCGGAGGTGCATTTGAATGGCAGAGAAACCGCACATCAACCTGATCTTCATTGGGCATGTTGACAACGGAAAATCCACGACAGTCGGAAGGTTGCTCTACGACACCGGCGCCCTTGCGGAGCAGGAATACAGGAAAATAAAGGCAGAGGCTGACGCACTGGGAAAAGGCACGTTTGCGTTCGCTTACGTGATGGACAACCTCAAGGAAGAGAGGGCAAGGGGCGTCACGATAGATGTTGCCTACAAGAAATTCACGGGCAACAAGAATTCGTTCACGATAATCGATGCGCCGGGCCACAAGGATTTCATAAAGAACATGATAAAGGGCACCTCACAGGCAGATGCGGCAGTGCTTGTCGTCACTGCGGCAAAGGGCGCTGACATCGTCGGCCAGCAGCCCCAGACCAAGGAACACGCGTTCCTCACGCAGGTCATGGGAGTGAAGCAGATTATTGTCGCAATCAACCAGATGGATACAATAGGCTATGACGAGAAGAAGTACAATGAAATCCTCTCGGCAATGAAGAAGATAATGACCGGCATCGGCTTCAAGGAAGACCAGGTGCAGTACGTGCCGATATCGGCATGGGAAGGCGAGAACGTCGCAAAGGCAACCGGCAAGATGGCATGGTACAAGGGCCAGACCCTCGTCCAGCTTCTTGACACTTTGAAGCAGCCGGAGCTCGTGACGGACAAGCCGCTCAGGTTCCCGATAGAGGATGTGTACACTATACAGGGAGTTGGCACGGTACCGACAGGAAAAATCGTGACGGGCATGCTCAAGGTCAATGACAAAATAGTGATAATGCCTTCGGGCAAGACGGGCGAAATAAAGTCGATTGAAGAGCACCACGAGAAAATAGATGTCGCAAAGCCAGGCAACAACATAGGAGTCAACATCAGGGGAATAGAAAAGAAGGACATTTCAAAGGGGGACGTGATAGGCCACGTCAACAGCCCGCCTACTGTCGCAAAGGAATTCATTGCGCAGGTAATCGTGCTGAACCACCCGACCGCAATACCCGTCGGCTATACCCCGGTGTTCCACATACACACCGCACAGGTGAGCTGCAAGCTCGAGGAAATCCAGAAGAAGATTGACCCCAAGACCGGCGCTGTCGCGGAAGAGAACCCGAAGTTCCTCAAGACAGGGGACGCGGCAATCGTGAAGATTGTCCCGCTCAAGCCCATGGTTGTCGAGGAATTCAAGAAATTCCCGCAGCTCGGAAGGTTCGCAATAAGGGACATGGGAAACACAGTTGCAGCGGGAATAGTGCTCTCGGTAACGCCGAGGGACGCTGCTGCAAAGTAAGTATTATGATGGCCCCAATACGGGCCGCCAATTAATTTTAACTTGAAGAAAAAAACATTTTGGTGAGCAGGAAATAAAAGCAAACATTCAAACGTGATGCCCCATGCAGACAGCAAGGATAAAACTGACCTCGAACGATTACACGAAACTCGAGGACGTGTGCTCCAAGATACAAGACGTGGCGGTAAAGACCGGGGCAAAGCACTCAGGCACGATACCGATGCCCACAAAGAAGCTCATGATTCCGACAAGGAAGGGACCGTGCGGCGGTGGAACAGAATCATACGAGCACTGGCAGATGAGGATACACAAGAGAATGATTAATATCCAGGCAGATGAAACGACCCTGCGCAGGATAATGCGCGTCGAAGTGCCCGAGAACGTGCACCTTGAAATCGAATTGAAGGAAGCGAAGTAAGTAACAGACAGGTATAAGAAATTCTCAAATCTAATTCTGGACCAAAATCAAACTGATTTAAAGGACTTCACCTCAAAGTTGAATCCATGGGGAATGAATCCTTGAAATTCAAATTCCTCCCGGATGTCGCAATCGCGGACCTCGCTTTCCGCGCGGAAGGCAGGACCCGCGAGGAGCTTTTCGCTAACTGCGGACTAGCACTCATGAGCGCGATGGCAAATGCCGCGAAGATAAAGGCAAAAGTGCACAGGGTGATTGAAGTTGATGGAAAGGGCGACAAGGAATTGCTTTACAATTTCCTCGAAGAGCTGGTTTACCTGAAGGACACCGAAGGCGTCCTGTTCAGAAAATTCAAGGTCAGAATCAGCCAAGGCAAAAACAAAAAAGATGGGGCCCGCGAAATGTCCCTTTCGGCCGAATGCGCCGGCGATTCGCTCAAGGCAATAGGGCGCGAGAACCTGCTGAATGACGTGAAGGCGATTACGATGCACATGTTCGAGGTCCGCAGGGAAAAAGGTAAATGGGGTGCGACGGTGGTGGTGGATATATGACTGCAACAGGCACGGGCGGAAAGGGCGCGATAAAGCTTGAGAACACCAAAATGAAAATTAACCCGGTTTCAAAAAATGTCTGGGAAATTCCCGCGGCGGAAAAAAACGGGATGAATGTTCCCGCGCGCATTTACGCGACCGAGAGCCTTCTACACGGAATGGATTCCGGCGTGTTTGAGCAAATAACAAATGTAGCATGCCTTCCGGGGATTGTGAAGAACGCCATCGCATGCCCTGACTCGCATTGGGGCTATGGGTTTCCCGTCGGCGGCGTTGCAGCTTTTGACCCTGAAGAGGGAATAATCAGCCCCGGCGGAATCGGATTTGATATTAATTGCGTTGCCGGCGACACTAGAATCCTGACCAAGCACGGATACTGGAAAAAGATTAGCGAATTCGGCAGCGGCTCGCAAGATGAAGTTGCGTTCATGGATTTGGACTCAAAGGAAAGGAAAGCCTCGGCTCCGCTTTTAATTATGAAAAAACGCGAGTATGGCGGCATGCTCAAAATCATTACCGAACAGGGAAATGAAATAATTCTTACGAAAGACCACCCATTGTACAATGGCAAAGAAATGATTGAGGCCGGAAAAATAAAGGAAAGTGACCGCATTGCAAGCCTGCCTTTTGAAGGCGTTGAATACGAGGAACCGCAAAGCAAAACCATAATTGACGAAACTGACATAACAAAAATAATTGGCGACAGATGGAAACTGTTTGCAAAGCTAAAGGAAAAAAATCTGCTGCCATTGAAACAGGATTCTCTGGCACTTCCAACACTCGCAAAGCTCGTTGGATTCATTACCGGCGATGGCTGGATTGGAAAGTACTACAGCAAGAAAAGAAAACAAGAAGTGTGGTCAACAAAAGTGAGCGGCAGGGCAGAAGACCTCAGGGAAATCGCAGAAGACTTCAAAAAGCTGGGGTTTGAATCAAATTATTTCAGAAGCGACCAATGCAACAGCACTATAACAATGACCAATGGAAACAAAGGGAAAATACGGGGAAAATCCACCACATTTTGCATCAATTCACAGGCAATGTCCGTGCTATTGCATGCACTCGGCGTTCCTTTTGGAAACAAAACAAAAACCAAGACCTTTGTCCCGGAATGGGTAAAAGAATCGCCAAGGTGGATTAAGAGGCTTTACTTGGCCGGGCTTTTCGGGGCGGAACTGACAAAACCCGCACAAAGGAAAGGGGAGAAATACAGGTTCCTCGAGCCGAATTTCAGCCAAAACAAAATCAACCGGCTGAAAAACGACAACCTTAATTTCATGCTGGATATCATCAAGTTGCTCGGAGAATTTAGAGTTGAGGTAAACAACATTCATGTGCAGGAAGGGATAATCAATACCGCGGGGGAAAAGACGCACAAGATTGCCATAAGGCTTTCATCAAAAGAAGAAAATCTCATAATGCTCTGGGGCAGGATAGGATACGAATATTGTGCTGAAAGAAAAAGAAAGTCTATGCTTGCACTCGCATACCTGAAAAAGAAAAGGCACCACCTAAACAAGGTAAATGCATTCATAGAAAATGCAAGCCAACTTATAAAAGAAAACAAGGCAACAAAACATGCGGTTCTCTCATCAGCCAAAGAATTTGGCTATGGAAAAGCGATGGTCGCATGCCAACTGGCCAAGAGGACAGAAAGCCTGAGAATTGGAAGGGCTTTCCAGGCATTTGAAGAGTTTGCCAAGAGCAACGCGATAGGAAATTCGGGATTTGTTTTGGACAAGGCAGAAAAAATTGAAACCATCCAAGAATTCAATGGCCATGTTTATGATTTCACGATGAATGACCCGAATCACAATTTCATTGCAAATGGCATTGTATCGCACAACTGCGGCATGCGCCTGATTTCCACCAACCTGAATTTCCGCGAGGTAAAGCCGAAAATCCACGAACTCGTGAACAATTTGTTCGAGAAAGTGCCGGCCGGTGTCGGCGTGAAAGGCACGATAAGCCTCAAGCGCAATCAGGTTGTTGATGTGCTGCACAACGGAGCGAAATGGTGCCTCGAAAATGGGTACGCATGGAAAGAGGACATTGAAAGGATTGAAGGCAGGGGCTGCATAGAGGGGGCGGACTCGAGGAATGTTTCCGAAAGGGCAATCGGCCGCTCGATGAACCAGCTCGGCACTTTGGGTTCTGGAAACCATTACCTCGAGGTGCAGGTGATTCAGCCAGAGAACATTTATAACCTGGAAATTGCAGAGAAATTCGGCGTGCGGGATAATGAACAAGTGATGGTAATGGTTCACTGCGGCTCGCGCGGCACCGGGCACCAGATTGCAACGGACTATTTGAAGGAGTTCGGGCCGGTGATGGAAAAGTACAAAATAAAAGTTCCTGAAAGGGACCTTGCATGCGCGCCGTTCGCGAGCGAGGAAGGCCAGAGGTATTACTCCGCAATGGCCTGCGCCGCGAACAACGCATTTGCGAACAGGCAAATAATCACGCACAACATTCGCAAAGTGTTTGAGAAGGTTTTCCGCAAGAAGGCTGAAGACATGGAAATGAACCTGATTTATGACGTGGCCCACAACATCGCAAAGGTCGAGAAGCACAAGGTTGATGGCAAAATAAAGAAACTTGTGGTGCACCGCAAGGGCTCCACGCGGTGCTTCGGCCCGGGGCATGAAGAGCTTGCGCCGCTCTACCGCAAAACAGGGCAGCCTGTCATTGTAGGCGGCTCGATGGAAACCGGTTCTTATGTCTGCGTTGGCACGGAGAAGGCGATGCTTGAAACCTTCGGGAGCACGATGCACGGCTCCGGCAGGACAATGTCCCGCACAAAGGCAAAAGGGCTTGTGAATGGCGAGGAACTGCAGAAGGAAATGGAATCAAGGGGCATTTATGTCAAGAGCGCCTCATACGCGGGGCTTGCCGAGGAAGCCGGGATGGCTTACAAGGACATAAGCGAAGTGATTGCGACAATGGATGAAATCGGAATCTCGAAAAAAGTATTTTCGCTGAAGCCGGTAGGGAATGTGAAGGGGTAAGGCACGTTGAAAAAGTCCAAGAGGACCGTGTCACAAAGAGTCACCCATTAGCAAATGCCTTGTTTTTGGCTTTGCCCTGGTTTTTGCCTTAATTTTCTTTTTCCATCTTAAGGCAAGGGCAAGCAAAACCCTTAAGCCAAAAAATTGATAAAAAAGCTAATAATATATTAGATAATTAAATAAATTAATGGAAAACAGTCATTTTTTAGCAAATATGTAGCCACCCGACGTAAAACTATAATAACTTGTTCCCGTTAAGAAAGTAACGTTTATATAGTTCTTTAAGACATTAATATTACAGGTCAAATATGACCGAGGCAAAGGCCGACATTTTTTTCAAATTCCAAAACACCTGAAACAGGGGGTTTCACATGAAAAGGCTTCTGATGGTTATTGCCGGAATCGCAATTGCATTGTTTGGGCTTTCGCAGTTCGCACATGCGGACTTCGCGGTGGGCTTCGGCTCGGAAGGCTACAGCTTCGAGCTTTACAACGGGGCACAGTACACTTATTCCTCGATGCCTTACACTTATGTTTCAGGCGACTATTATTACTTTGATTACCCTTTCAGGGTAAATTACACAGGCACCTACAGTTACTATCCGTCAGGATGGTATTCTTTCGGCAATTACTGGACACCTGGATGCGCCGGATGCTATTCATACTATCCCCCGACTTATTACTATTACAACTCCGCATGGGCTTATTCGCCGAATTGGATTTACACTTACGGCCCGGCATATTATGGCCACTATTATTACCCGCCACAGCAGCCAAGCCTTGTTGGCCAGCAGTACAAGCCCGCGCAGGAAGCGAGCTGCAACGAAATTGAAATCACCGCGAATGATGTTTCGCTAAAGACCGACAGGGGCACAGCACAAATATTCTACATAAAGAATAATTCGGCAATGCACTTCGATATTTTTGATGCCAGCGTTAAAACCGGAAGCGGCATTTCAGCAATGAATGTTTCCCACGACAGCACGATTGTGAGCAACTCCACGGGCAAAATGGAATTCACATTGAGTGCCAACCCCGGAGCAGATAACGGGACAGTTGAACTTGCCGCGCGCATAAGGGGCGCATTCAGGGACGGCACAAATTGTTCATTCGGCGACACTTCAAAATATTTCAATGCGACAGTATACGGCGCCAGCGATAAAGGAAGCACAGCCAAAAACCAATACGCCACAGGCACAACCCAAGCTAACAGCTATGCCCATGACGGCTCCGGCAACACAGGCAATGGCGAAGGATATGCACAAGCGGGCAACTCTGAAGCGTTCTACCAGGCGAAGAAAAACGTGCAGGCGTGGAATGACGCCACAGCCACTTCGGAGGGTCAAAATAATGGGGCGGATGCCACTGCCAAGGCAACACAATACAAGGGCAGAGGCAATTCAAATCCAGGCATGGTTACATCGGCAAGCTTTTCGGGAAATGACCCAATGGCTTTTTATGGCAACGCTAAGGCAGCAGACTGCTCCGGCCTGAGCATAACCCCGAAAAACATTTCAGTAAAGGCCGGAAGCTCCGCAAGCGATTATTTCACCTTGCGGAACTATTCGAACGAGGAATTCATAATCGGCAGCCTCGATGCCGTCGGATATTCACCTGATTTCTTTATCGAGACTTACAGGGAAAACAACAGGGCCTATGCGGGCGAGACCTCCGCAATAAATGTAAAGGCGCTGGCTGAAAGTGCCACAGGCGAGGCAACCGGAAGCGCTTACATCAAAATGAAAGGCCACTTTGCCGATGGGCGGGAATGCGAAATAAATTCCGAAAGCTTTTATGTGAAAGTGAACGCTCCGGGCGAAGGCAGCACCGCAAAAATTTCACTTTTCGCCCCCGGCACAGCGGAAATAAAGGGCACCGCTGGCTTTGTTGAATTCAGCTTTGAGAATCTTTCAGGCAATGATGCAAAAGCCATTGTCAGCGCCGAAGGGGCAAACGCCTCGCCAAGGGAAATAGCCCTGCCCGCGAATTCGAGCGGCAAGAGGCAGATAGCCCTGAATGGCATAATGGCAGGGGGCAATGCAATTGTTTACATCAAGGTACCTGCGAATGCACAGGGCAATGCAGGCACAATTGAAAAGCGCATTGCGATAAAGGCCCTGCCAGCGGAAAAAAGCCATGACGTCAACACACCCGTGAATGCAAACAGCGCCGGGGCCAACAATGCAAAAGCAGGCAGCGGGGTGCTCAGGGCAATAACAAACATCGCCGGAACAGGGTTTGCAGCAATAAGCGGCAATGCATTCTATCTCGGGTTCTCGGTGCTGCTCATACTCTTCTTTGCATGGGTCGCGTACAGGGTCTCGACAAAGTGAAAGTGCAACAAAAACCAAGCAAACAAAAGCAACAAAAGACAAATTAAATTTGGCCAAAATCATTTGGCAAAGTTTAAATACAAGGAAAGCCATACTTCCACGAATGCCCCCCTTTCGGGGTTTGCGGCGGTGGAAACAATGGCAAGCGTAAAACTATACGGTCCGAAACAACTGTTCGGCGCAATATCTGTTTTTTTCATTATCTCTTTTTTGGCGTCTTCGGCATTCGCTTATTATAACTGCGTGGACAGCGACAACGGCAAGAACCTCCTTGAAAAGGGCACAACCACAGGGTATGATGTTTACGGCAGCAAGCCGAACGAAACCAAGACATACACGGATTACTGCGCCGGAACAAACATGGTGATGGAATTCTCATGCGAAACCCTTTCGGACCCGCACCCAGGCTACGGGTATGTGACAGCGACAAACACATTCTGCCCAACGGGGATGATTTGCACTGATGCAAAGTGTGTGCCAATGAACAGCGGCTCAACCGGGGCAGATACAAATGAAACTGATTCAAATCGAAACAATACAGCGCCGACAAGCACGGACACGACACCGAGCCCGGCTTCGCCGAACCAAGCTTCGGTCGTGAGCGAGAACGTTACATGCATTTTCAGCGGCTCGAACGAGGCACAGGCCTGCAAGACATCCCCTGATTCGGCAGCACAGGGAAGCTGCACGGGAGTGGGTTCCTGCGTTGCAGCAGTAAGCGGGCCGAACAATGGCTCAAGGCTGGTCTGGAATGGTACCTGTGGATGGAACCTCACCACCGCGCTTGACGGACAGGACGAGAAGGCTATTTTCAACTGCCAGGTTACGACAACAGAGCCTGAAACAGTCACGGAGCAGGTTAACTGCGCATTTTCAGGCGAGGGTACTGAAAGGATGTGCTGGTCGGAATACGGCTCGTGCTATGCGCCATCGCAGGCAGGGGAGAGCAGCTGCACCGTGGACATAAAAGCGAAGAAAGGGGCAACTGTTTACTGGAAAAGCTCCTGTGGGGGAAATGATTACAAAACGCCTGTTGACGGCATTGACAACACGCTGAAATTCAGCTGCGCTGCCACGCCACCGACAGCAACGGCAAATACAACGGCAACGCCTTCAACCCCCGGAACAAAGCCAGCGGTCTGCAGCCAAAGGACGGGAAAACTGAACATAGAGTATTTCGTGGATTTCAATGACAAATTCAGCAGGCTGTTCGAAACGGTTTCAATAAAGCCTTTGCTAGAGCAGGAATACCCGGGAAAGCTGGAGTACACGATAAGGCACATGCCTGTGCGCCAGGACAACACTGCAAACAACCCCTCGCAAAAGGCTTCGGAGGCGGTGGAATGCGCAAGGGCACAAAACATGCTGTGGCAATACGTCGATGTCCTCTTCGACAACCCGAAGGACACGGACACGGCAACGCTGAATTTCAGCGCAAGCGACCTCAAATACTTTGCATTGAGGATGGGCATGGACACCCAAAAGTTCAATGATTGCCTTGACACGGGGGCAATGGCCCCAAAGGTCAACGCGGACATGGCGGAAGCGATAGCAAGGGGGGCAACAGGAACCCCGACATTCTTCATAGGGTCGCAAATCATCCGCGGCGCGCAGCCGATAGAAGAGTTCAGGAAAGTCATCAATTCTGAATTCGCGGGATGCAACGTTCCTGTGCCAGCCACAGCAACTGCGCCAGCAGAAGCCAGCGTGGAACAGGTGAAGTGCCTATTTATGGACGGGAACAGTTATTCAGCAGTGCAGCAGAAATGCTGGTCGGATTACGGCTTCTGCGCGGGAGTGGGGGCGTGCGTAGTGGACGTGAAAGGCCCGCAGGGAGCAAAAGCGAACTGGAAGAGCTCATGCGGAGGGAACAGCCAGACAGTGTTCGATGGCCAGAGCGAGTACGCGAAATTTGAATGCTCAGGCAGTTCTGCAACAAGCGGGGGGAGCAGCACTACAACATCGGCGGCAGCCTCGCCTATGGCAGTAAGCAACACTTCGGTCGCGGACATCCCGACACAGGCCCTTGTGTGCACGGAAGGCGACTCAAAATCATTCGAGTGCTCGGATACGAAGAAAGTGAGCTGGTGCTCATGCATAGGCGGGCAGTGGAGATGCGCGGAAGCGCCTGAAAGGCAGTGCGCCGGCGGAGGCAATACCGGGTGCAATGGCTGCATTAGCAAGGACAGAGCCTGCGTGCCGGCAGGAACTAGGATTGCAGGCTATACCGGCGACGGCGACGTGCCTGCCTCGGTATACTGTGACTTCGACGGCAAAATAAAGCCCCAGAAACTTGATAGGGGCGCTTGCCAGAACAGTTACGAATGCGTGAGCAACACCTGCTCATCAGGAACCTGCGTGAACCTCTCGCAGCAGCTCGCGGAGCAGAGGAACATACTTGAACAGATACTCGCAGTGCTGCAGATGGCAATGCAATGGGTGACACACCTATTGGGCGGCGGGGCAGCAACACCAAGCCCGTCGCCGAGCGCGCCGAGCTGATGAAAAACAGCCTTTTTCTTTCTCTTGAGAAGAGAAAGTAAAAGGTTGGCGACAAAAGGTTTGGCAAAGGGAAAGAAAAAAAATATTTCATTGCCAAACCTTTTGAAGGAAAGAGAACGGCTTACGCAGAAACAACCATATACTTTCGATTACAACAAAAAAAAACCGGTGAAAAACACGGCAAAAATCGAATATCATCGTGACCGAAAAACATAATACTTCTCCGAACACTACTGTAAGCATGCAAATCGAATTCGGTTGCAAAATATTGCCAATTCTTGCACTCGTAGCAGCAATTGTCATTTTCAGCGGCTGCTCAATCCCTTCAAACCCAGTGTGCGGAAACAATGTCTGCGAGTCCCCTTTCGAGAGCAAACTTACTTGCCCCGAGGATTGCGGGGCGACCCCTGCATGCAATGAAAGCACAACAAATACCTGTGTAATTCAGCAAGGCCGCCCTGCTGTGCTAACCACTAAAACACTTTCTAATTGCGACACGGTAAAATCAGGAACGTGGTGCGAATTTGGCTGTGAGAATGGAGCATGTAAGCAAAGTGCCGGTATAGCGGGTAGTGAATTCAAGTTGGTAAAAGCAGCAAACGGGAAAAAAATAACCCTTGCATATATTTCATCCGATCTTGACATTAATTTCCTCTCTGATCTGGCATCAGTCACTTTCGGACCTGCAAACCCAAACGGCTTAGTTAATTTTCCGCCTTTTTCAGAGTATCTAGGCTCGTTTGAGGTGATGGCACTAAAGGTTCCTAGTGATTTCAAACAAGAGGATACGCTAAGCATTGTGAACAATTACAGTGAAAAGAAAAACAGGGCAGCAATAATTCCTATTTATGTCAGTAAAACCGATATCTGCACCAACCCACACGCCTCTATCCCTGGTTTGGACGCACAGTTCAACGAAATTTACATGCCACTATGCAATTTGGATTTGGCTGACCCTTACGTGACCGTAAATGTGTCGAGATCGTTGGTGCATGAGTTTGGCCATGCATTTGGCCTGTTGGCAGATGAATATCCAGGGGAATCATTCTATCCATATCAGGTAGATTCGCCCAATATTGATTCAGAAGGATGTCCAAAGTGGTGCAGTGGAAAATTAAATACAAACTCGCCAAACTATGCCAGTTACGTTGATTTGAACAAAAACTGCATAGCGCCTCATATCAATGAGCTTGGCTTGCTGGAAATTCCAGATTCAACAAGGAAACAATTTGACAATTGTTTAGGAAATTATCCAGAATACTATAACTGGGACCTTGGAGAAAACTGCACCACAAAAACAGGGTGCTTTTTCAGCGCGAGC
Source organism: uncultured archaeon (assembly GCA_902386385.1). Lineage (GTDB taxonomy): Archaea > Iainarchaeota > Iainarchaeia > Iainarchaeales > Iainarchaeaceae > CABMIU01. Next base: position 8,907 of record CABMIU010000049.1, on the reverse strand, counting down.
GGAATTATGGAATGGCGCTCGCAACAGAACACAATAATGCGCAGCCCGACAGAACCAAATACGACATATGGGGTTGTAAGTGAAAATGCTATGAGAGGAAAGCTCCAATCACTTTTGGGCATATAAAAAACACATAACTTTAAGTGTTTTTCCTGAGAGGATAGTATTATGGGACTTTTTTCAGTCGAATCAATTTTCTCCACGTTAGTTGTTTTATTCGGGATTATTGGCTTTTTGAATCCTGCATTATTCGCAAGTATTTTTAGGCCTCGCGGAATCATAAAACCATTAAAAGACCAATCAACCGACCGCCTTGGCATTAAAACTTTCAGTGAAAGCTACTCTGAACAAACATCCCGGCAGTGGGGTAAAACCATAGGAGTTATTTTTGTGGTACTCGGTCTCTTGGCATTTTTGCATTACGGGTTTTCTTTATTCTAATCAAATCTTTCCAGAAGCTTAAACAGTGCTTTTTGGTTAGGTGTTTGATGATTGAGATTACCAGATTTAGCTTGATAAACCCCCCAATTTTAACCCCAATTTACAACAATTACATTCCGAAGATTTCCCAGAACCGCCGGACCGCAAGCCTTTTAAAGCCTCTTGGGAAGTAATAGTAGAATTGGTGTAAACTGTATCCAGGGTAAATCTTCTCCGGATATAAATGCACAAAAATGACTCTTTTTAGGGTTTTTTTGGCATTGCAATGCTTCAGTTCCCGTTGTATTGGTGAGCAGGGGAATCGGGGGCAAACGCACCACATTGGATGTTGGGATAAATGTCAGCACACAAGCCGCGTTCAGGAAGCCTCGCTTACTATCCAAGAGTAAGGAGCGCGAGGCACTTTGCCAATTTCAGGACTTATCCCGAGACGGGTTTGAAGGAAGTCAGGCCCTTGAATTTCTTCGGCTACAAGGCAGGGATGCTCACTCTTTTCGGCAGGAATGCCCATGACAAGAGCCACACCTTCGGCCAGGAAACAGCAATCCCTTCCACGATTATCGAGTGCCCGCCGATGAAAGTAATCGGTGTCAGGGCTTACAGGAAAGACGTTTTCGGGTTGCACGCCATTTCCGAGGTCACGGTTGACAAGCCTGAAAAGGATTTGCGCAGGAAAATAAAGGCCTTCAAGGAAAAAGGGAAGGCGAGGCAGGAAGCGGGAAAGGGAAAAGACAAGGGCAATGCCAAAGAAGAAGAATCAACTCCGGTCACTTTCGAGATGCTTGAAAAGTCCGCGCAGAAAATAGCGGATGTTGTCCTGCTCGTGCAGACACAGCCTTCAATGACGGGTATTGGCAAGAAGAAGGCGGATGTCGGTGAAGTGCACCTTTCAGGGGATGCAGTGCAGAAGCTTGTTTATGCAAAGGAAAAGTTCGGCAAGGACCTCAGGGTTTCAGAGGCGCTTGTCGCGGGGAATTTCGCTGATGTGAAGGCAGTTGACAAGGGCAAGGGTTTCCAGGGAGTTGTAAAGAGGTTTGGCGTCAAGATTCACAGGCCTAAGGCAAAGAAGCGCAGGTATGTCGGGAGCATCGGGCCGTGGTACCCCCCGGTAGTGATGTGGACGGTTGCGCGCGCCGGTCAGATGGGCTACCAGAACAGGACGGAGTACAACAAAAGGATTCTTGTCGTTGAAAGCCAGCAGAACGCTTCGGTTGCAAACCCTTCCGCGGGGTTCCAGAATTATGGCATCGTGAAGAATGATTTCGTCGCGTTGCACGGCTCGGTGCCTGGCGCTGCGAAGAGGCCGGTTGCAATCAGGGTGCCGACAAGGCTGCAGGACGCGAACAAGGCAAAGTTCACTGACCTGAAATTCCCCTCGCAGACCGCGCCAGCGGATGAAGGAAGGGCGAATAAGGGGAAAGCAGAGGCAAAGGCGGGGAAGAAGCAATAAGGGAATGGCCAACCAGGGCGATGAGGCATGAAACCAAAAAAATGAAATGGCAAAACAGGTCATGGCGTCTTGAAGTTTTTGAAAGTGGTTAAAGGTGTTTTTATGAAGGTGGAAGTTTTTTCGATTGAAGGGAAAGCGACGGGAAGTATCGAGCTGCCGAAGGAATTTTCGGCCAAGGTTGATACCGAGCTGATAAAGAGGGCGGTGCTCGCGATACAGTCCGCGGGGGTGCAGGCAAAGGCGCCATACCTCATGGCGGGAAGGAACAACACCTCGGTTTATGTCGGCTCGAGGAGCAAGCCAACCGTCTGGAGGGGCATCAACGTCGAGAAGGCGAGGAAGCCGAGGCTCAAGAACAGGAGATTTTTGATTGCAGGTCAGGTCGCGGGAATCCCTGGCGTTGTAGGCGGCCCGAGGGCACACCCCCCGAAGATAGAGAAAGTCTGGGGGGAAAAAATAAACGCCAAGGAGAAGCGCAAGGCCACGGTTTCCGCGATTGCAGCGACAGCAAAGCCCGAACTCGTGAAGGCGAGGGGCCACATTGTGCCTGAAGGGATGAAGCTGCCGCTCGTGGTGGAAACAAAATTCGAGGGGCTCGCAAAGTCAAGTGAAGTAGTTGAGGCATTGGGCAAGCTCGGGATTTATGCTGATGTTGAAAGGGTGAAGGCAAAGCGAACTATAAGGGCGGGAAAGGGCAAGAAAAGGGGAAGGGTTCACAGGACAGGGAAGAGCGTCCTCATTGTAGCGGCTGACTCTTCAAAAATATTCCTCGGGGCGAGGAACCTTTCAGGCGTGGAAGTTGTCAGGGCAAGGGACATCAATGCGGAAATCCTAGCGCCAGGGGCGCTTTGCGGAAGGCTCACGCTCTGGACTGAGGGCGCGCTCAAGGCAATGGCTGCAGGCCCGAAGGCAAATTGAGAAGGTGTTGTTTATGGCTATGATGAAGAAGAAAACAAAGGCCGCAGAGAAAAAGGCTTCGAAGGAAAACACGAAAGCCCTCAGGGAAAAGGAAGAGGGGCGCGAGGCAAGGAAAGGGCATTCGGCAAAGTCACCGGCGGCAAAAAAAGCGGTTTCCGCGGAAGTTAGGGCAAAGAGCCCGGCAGGAACCGAAGGCGCAAAGGTAACGGGGCGGGCAAAAATTACAGGGTTGCCGAAGGCAAGGCCTATCGAGGCTCGAAAAGCCGAAGATAGGGCAGGTCTGGCGGCGGACCTATCCGCCGCTGCAAAGGCATCCGAATCAAAGGACTCGGCAAAGGGCATCGAGATTGCAAAGGACATTAAAGGGATTGAGGCGCAGGCCGCGGACCTCGGCATACTCAAGTACCTGCTGGTTACTGAAAAGGCAGTGAACATGATTGAGGCGGAGAACAAGCTCGTTTTCGTTGTCAGCCAGGAAGCGACAAAGCCGCTCATAAAGAAAGCTGTTGAGGACCTTTACAAGGTGAAGGTAAGGGGTGTCAACATCATCAGGGACATGAAGGCGAGGAAAAGGGCAATTGTGCTGATTGACAAAAAGTCGAAGGCATCGGATATTGCAACGAAACTTGGAGTAATCTGACAGGATGAAAAATATTTTTGCTGATGGGTGAATGGAATGGGACGAAGGCTTATAACACAGAAGCGCGGAAAAGGCGGGCCGGTATGGATCGCCACACGCAATGGCGCAGCGGTAAGCCGGTATGTTGACTACGAGGTCACGCAGGCCGAGACAATAGGCGGCGAGATTGTGGAGCTCATTAACGACCCGGCAAGGAGCGCGATTATCGCAAAGGTAATGTTAGATAACGGAAGGCAGGAGGAAATAATAGCGGCAGAGGGCATTTACGTCGGCCAGAGGATACAGCAGGGGCCGCAGGCAGTAGTTGAAATAGGGAACGTGAAAATGCTCGCTGACTGCCAGGAAGGCTGCCCTGTATTCAACATAGAAAAGAACCCCGGGGACGGTGGCTCGCTCGCCAGGAGTTCTGGAATGTACGCACTCATACTCACAAAGGAAAAGGGCATTGTTTATGTCAAAATGCCTTCCGGAAAGATAATGCAGATAAGGGGCGGCGCTAGGGCGACGGTAGGGGTTGCAGGCGGCGGCGGAAGGAAGGAGAAGCCGTTTGTGCGCGCAGGCAAGAAGTACTGGGCAATGAGGGCAAGGCACAAGAAGTACCCGATTGTGAGGGCGATTGCAAAGAACGCTTTGAATCATCCGTTCGGCGGCGCGAATCACCACCCTGGAAAGTCAAAGTCGACTTCAAGGAATGCCCCGCCCGGAAGGAAAGTGGGGGATATTGCCTCAAGCAGGACAGGAAGGAGGAAGAAGAACTGATGCGACAAAGCCGGTTCCATCGAGCCCGGAGGGCGAAGATGGTACGCGGCATAAACGGTCGCAAACGTTTGGAGGAAGAAGAACTGATGGCTGTTGCGAGTTGATGCCAGTTTTCTGGTCAGCCCACAGCAAAGCCGTCAGGGGATTAATAATCAATTGGTGGAAGAAGTTTTGGTTGAAGGTGCATGAAGATGGCAAAAAAGGAATTCACGTTCAGGGGAAAGAGCGTCGAGGAACTGCAGGCGCTCCCGGTCGAGGAGTTTGCAAAGCTCTGCAATTCAAGGCAGAGAAGGACACTCAAAAGGGTTTGCCAGCTCGAGCCTTTCAAGCATTACCTCAAGAAAATCAGGAAAGCGAGAGAATCTCTCAAGGCGGGAAAGCAGCCAAAGCCGGTGAAGACGCATTCAAGGGATTTTGTTGTTGTGCCGGAAATGGTCGGTGTGCAGGTCGGGATTTACAAGGGGAATGAGTTTGCGTTGGTCGATGTCAAGGACAAGATGCTCGGGCACTTCCTGGGCGAGTTCGTGCTGACAAGGAAAAGGCTCGTGCACGGAAAGGCAGGAATAGGCGCCACAAGGAGCTCAACTGCGATAAGCGAGAGATGATGAACATGACTGGCGAGGTTAAAGCGAGCGGAGTGAACCAGGCCTATCGAGCCCCAGCAGGGGCGAAGATAGGGCACCTCTCACAGCGGAGGTGTCCGCTGTGGTAAAACAAAATTACCAGATACAGAAAATCAGGCAGAGCCGGACAGCCAAGGCCATCGCAAAGAACCAGCCGATTTCGCTCAAGTACAGCACCGAGATAATTGCAAACATAAAAGGGATGAGGATTGACAAGGCGATGGAATTTCTTGAAAGGATAAGGAACATGGAGGAATACCTGCCGCTCAGGAAATACAACAAGAAAGTGGGGCACAGGAAAGGCGAGGCAAAAGGCTTTGCAAAGGCCGGAAGGTATCCTATAAGGGCAGTGACCACCTTCCTCGGCCTGCTTGAAGGGGTAAGGGCGAATGCGGATTACAAGGGCCTTGACTCGGACAACCTGATAATAACGCACATGTTCGCATCACAGGGGTTCCAGAGGCTTTCTTACCAGGCAAAGGGGAAGATTTCCGGAAAGAAGAGGAAAAAGAAATCAACGCACCTTGAAATCGTCGTTACGGAGGGGAAGTAAGTTGATAGAAAAGTTTTTTGTTGAACAAGGCCGCAAGAAGGTCGAGCTTGACCGCTACCTCTTCAAGGAGCTTGACAAGGCAGGGTTCACGAAGTCGGAAATTGTCAAGACGCCCCTTGTAACAAGGATAGTAGTCAATGTCACAAGGCCGGGCCTCGCGATAGGCAAGAGCGGCAGCAACATTTCGCAGCTCACTGAAACAATAGGCAGGAGATTCAAGATTGACAATCCCCAGCTGGAGATAAAGGAAATAACCAACCCAAACCTGGATGCAAAGGCAGTGTGCAACAAGATGAGGGCGACGATAGAGAGGGGCTTTGCATGGAGGAGCGTAATCTTCAAGACGCTGAATGACATCAAGTATGCGGGCGCAATCGGGATAGAAATAATCGTGAGCGGGAAGATAACTGGCAAGGCAGGAAGGAAAAGGAAGCAGCGTTACTTTTACGGTTATGTGAAAAAAATCGGGGAGCAGGCGAGGCTCGTGGATTATGCGAAGACAACCGCTTACCCGAAGGTCGGAGCAATCGGAATCAAGGTCAGGATAATAAGGCCGGACACGAAGTTCCCTGACAAGGTGAAAATAAAGGACTACATCACCGCTTACAAAAAGGAACATGAGGCTGCTGATGCAGGCGAGGCAAAGGAAGCCACAGAGGCTGTTGCGGACGTCGCTGAGGGCAAGGAACCGGCCACTGCGGAAACGCCAAAGGCTGCAGTTGCAGAGGAAAAAAAGGCAACGGAAGCTATACCGAGTCTCACAAGGGGCGAAGATAGGGTGCTCCCTTCCGAGGAGCATGCTCGGAAGGCAGAAAAGCATAAGCCGAAAGCGGATGTGAAAAAGAAAGCGGAAAAACCCGAGGAAGCAAAGCCCGGAGCAAATGCCGAAAGCGGGAAAGAACAGGCGGGAAAAGCTGAAGTGGCGAAGTGAAGTTCGGAAAAATGTTTTGGTTTTGACTGGTGGATGCATGGCGAAAAAACTCGATGTTCTGAGGGACACTCCGCTTCAGGAGCTGGAGGCAAAGATAGTTGAGCTCAGGGCGGAGCTTTCAAAGGAAAGGGCACAGGCGGCTTCCGGTACAAAGGCGGAGAAACCGGCAAAAATCAGGGACACTAGAAGGCATATTGCGAGGATTCTTACGATAATAAATGAGAGGAAAATAAAGTCCATGGAACAAAATACAAAAGGCAAGGTAACTGCAGGGGTGAAGAAGTAAGTGGTAGAAATCGACAAGATTACTGGCCTGCCAAAGGAACTCCTCGACTTCGGCGACATTACAAAGGAGTCCCAGAAGATTAAAATCAGGGCGATGCAGGCGAGGTTCAGCAAGGTTGTCACGGTTATATCTGGTATCGAGGAAGAGGCTGAGGCAAAGAGGCTCGAGAAGGAAATGAAGAAGAAGCTCGCGTGCGGAGGCACGGTAAAGGGAACGCAGATAATACTTCAGGGAAAGCATGTGAACAAGGCCAAGGAGATTCTGAGGAAAGAGGGGTACAAGGAGGAATTGATTGATGCTTAAATCCGGAAATTACTGCATTTCTGCGAAGAACATACTGGTGCATGAAATGATAGGCCTTAGCGCAAATGCGATGGTTTCCGGCAAAAGTGTTTCAGGAAAGGTCGTTGACGAGACAAGGAACACTTTTGTTTTCGAAGGAAAGGATGGGAAGGAAAGGGTTGTCCCGAAGAAAGGGGCTGTTTTCGAGTTTGAGATTGGAAATGAAACGGCGATTGTGGAAGGGGCAATGGCGATGTACAGGCCGGAACAAAGGGCAAAGGCGTTGTGGGGAAAAGGGGTGTGCTGATGGCTGAAGCGAAAAAGCCCAAGGGGGCAGAGGAGAACATGGACAAGGGTTCGTCAGAGGGGCATACTTCAGGCCAGGGAAAGTTCAGCGTTCGGGGCGGAATAATGACCGGCATTGTAACGAGCGCAAAGGCGCCGCTCACGGTCACGGTCCAGAGGGAGATTATAAGGTATGTGCCGAAGTTTGAGAGGTACAAAAAGGACAAGGCGGTTGTCAAGGCGCACAATCCCAGGGAAATAAATGCACAGGAAGGCGACCTTGTAAAGGTGGGCGAGACAAGGAAAATCAGCAAGACAAAGAGCTTCGTGGTTCTTGAAATCGTGAAAAGGGGCGAGCAGAAATGAAAGCAATAGGGGCATCTGTTGTAAGGGGGCTGACGCACGGCACAATGTGCACTTGCGCGGACAACTCCGGGGCAAAGGAAGTGAAAATAATAACGATTTATGGCTGGAAAGGAAGGAGAAGGGCGAACCCAAAAGGCTGCATTGCGGATTTGTGCAATGTCGTGGTGAAAAAGGGGAAGCCGGAACTCAGGAAAAAAGTGGAGAATGCGGTTGTTGTGAGGGTGCGCAAGGAGTACAAGAGGCCTGATGGCACGAGGATAAAGTTCGAGGACAACGCTGTCGTGCTTGTTGATGAGAAGGGCCTGCCAAAGGGCTCTGAGGTGAAGGGTGTTGTTGCAAAGGAAGTCGGGGAAAGATACCCGAAGATTGCAGGGATTAGCGCGGGAGTCGTGTAATATTTATGGCGGAAGTGAAAAGTTCGAAGCCGAAGAGGCAGAGGAAGTGGCATTATTCCAAGCCGTTGCACCTCAGAAGGGCTGACTTCTCCGCTCACCTGAGCAGGGAGCTGAGGAAGCAGCTCGGGAGAAGGGCAGTAGAGCTGAGGAAAGGCGACAAGGTGAAGGTCATGCGCGGCAGCGAAAATTATTCCGGGAAGCAGGGCAAGGTGACAGGCTTCAAGATGCTCAAGAGGCAGGTCTTTATAGAGGGGATTACAAGGAAAAAGGTGAGCGGCAAGGAAATACAGGTGCCGTTCAAGGCGAGTAACCTGCTTGTAATGGAAATATAGGAGAAGGACCCGAGGAGGTTCGGCGGCGGAAAGAAATCGCAGGCAGGTGGCGCGGCTGCACAGCAGAAAAAGGCGGTTGCAATGGCAAAGGAAGCTGCATCGGCAAAGGACGGCGTCGTTGTGAAGGGCAAAGAGGATTTTTCAAAGGCGGCAAAGAATGCGGGGAGAAGTGACTAAGCATGGCGAGAAGGGGCGAATCAAAAGGCCAGAAGGCGATTTCGGCACCGAGCATAAGGCATCTGCACAGGAAAGAATATGTGTTAACTGTAAAAGGCAGGCCGGGGCCGCATAGCAAAGAAACGTCCGCGCCCCTGCTTTTCGTTCTGAGGGATGTCATCGGGATTGCAAAGAACGCGAAGGAAGCGAGGAGAATGCTTGGCGAAGGCAGCATAAAGGTCAATGGAAAGGTGAGGAAAAAGCTGGAGTTCCCGGCAGGCATATTCGATATTGTCGAGGCAGCGCCTCTCAAAAAGAAATACATGTTATTGCTTGACTACAAGGGAAGTCTCAAGTCAGTTTAAACCGATTACAAGGCAAAGGATTTCATGGTTTCGAAAATAATCGGCATGATTTTTGTTAATATTGTGTAAATAATGCTTGTTTAAAATGAAGGTTTTATTATAGAATTGGTGAAGGAGTATGTGTT
>CABMIU010000048.1 GCA_902386385.1 uncultured archaeon | reverse complement strand
GTCTCATAAAAAGCCGTCAACGGCAACGGTTTGACAAAACTGAATAATACGCCAATATTTCATTTGTCAAACCGTTGAAAGGGCCCCGAGCAAAAACCTCGCCATAAATGGCGAGGGGTCCTTTTTGATGACATGTTTGAAATGCCGCCTCGGCATAATATGTTTGGAGGCGGTATGTCATGGAATATGCAGCGATTGATTCGCATAAGGAAAGTGTTCAGGTTCACAGGATTGATGGTAACGCGAGGCCTGTTTTGAGGGAGCGTTACCCTACCACCCTAGAAGGTTTGGAGCAATGCCTTGAGCACATTGATTATCTCAATCGGATGCTTTATCAGGTTAACAAGCAGATTGAGAAAAAGCTCTTGGAAATCCTGATGCGATGCTCTTGATTAGCATGCCTGGCGTGAGCTATTTTTCCGGCTTGCTCATTTCTTCGTTTGTTGACGGGGTTGAGCGTTTGGCTCTAGCGAGCAGCTTGTTTCCTATACCTGCTTGGCTCCTCGCATTTACCAATCTGGAGAGAAAACAATTCTCGGCAGTATTAGCAAGCAGGGAATGAAGGAAATGCGCTGGGCTTTAACTCAATGCGCTCGGGTGGCCGTGAAGAAAAAGGGGAAGTTCAGGAAGTTTTTTTTGAAAAAGATGCGGAAGATTGGGAAGAAAAAAGCACTCATTGCTGTTGCGAGGAAAATGCTGACTGCAATGTTTTTCATGCTCAAGAGGAGGGAAGAATTCATTGATGCTTGTTAGGAACTGTAACAAGGATTTGGGGGGTGAGAGAGCAGAGACGCTCTGCAACCCATGCGGGTTTTAACCCGCGTTTTTCGATTAGCGCATGCTCTCCTCCAAACCAAATGTTCCTAGTGCAGCTCAACGAGACTGCGGATAGACGGTTTTGTTGGAGGCACTCCCCAAAAGTTTTTTATGGTAATAGTGGTAAAAAATGTTCAGATAAGCGGCATTTCAACATAGATGGGTTGCTGAATTTTTTGCGGTTTGTCCTTATTGCGGTGCAAGTCTTTGCCTGCGCTTTGTAAGCGACAAAAAATTGATGAATAACCGGGGAAAAATCCTTATTATCTGAAGGTTGTCAGATAGCGGAATTTTGCCCAAATACCCCCGGTATAAATCCATTATTTTGGCAATTGATTTTGGACAGAGTTTTTTGAATAAGTGCATGGACGGTTTTTCCATTGAAAGTGCATTCCGCAGCTCGTCTGGATGGCCCATGAATATTCCAACGGCTATGCTGGGCGTTTTTCTCGAAGTATCTTCCACGAGGTCAAATAAATCATCAGCTATTTGTGTTGCCATGAATGAATTTGCGAATGCTTCTTCCACCGACCGCCTATTTTCTCGCGGCACCTGCCCCAATATATCGAGCAATTTTACTGCTGCACACCCCCATTCTCCTGAAGTTTCCTCCTTCATTCTAATGATTTTATCAAGGCGCGGAGTATCGGCGTAGAATTCTTGCAATACATGGAAAGCTTTTCTCCGGTAATCGCCCACAACTTTGAACAATTGCCTTTTCTCTTCTTTTGTCAGTACGGTCCCCTTAACCGCCCTGACAAAATCTCCGACACTTTTTCTTGCATCAGGATTCATCTTGTATGCCAAATACTCTTTCTGGGGGTCGGGATGAACCAATTGGTCAAGGATGTCATCGATTGCAACCACATAATCATTAAAAGCTTCAACTACAAGAAATTCCTTTTTTCCTATTCTTGCAGCCGGAGTCACGGTGCGCCAAAGTTCAATAAAAAAAGCGTTTTTTGACAAAAAACTGGATCTTCTCCTGCGGGACAATCGCGGAACTGAACGCATCCTCAAAGTTCGCGAAACAGCTTTAAATGGAATTACACCAATCTTGAACACGGCTTTTGCGGAAAACATAAATAAGGTATTCTTCGACCAATTATTTATACTGTTTGTCGGGCTTGTTTAACAAGTATTTTTCTGGGGACGGAGCTTCCGAAAGGGCATGGCCATTTGGCCTGGACCGCCATCAATAGGCCCGTCATTTGGGGATTTTTGAACAAGGCTTAGCTGAAAAGCAGAATTATAAAGCCCAATTTTGTTAATAATACGATGCCAGCGCAAAGGAAAACCCCTAAGTGGAAACTGCCTAAACAGGAATTAATCAAAATATTTTTCCAAAATCACCCTCAAGCCACCCCATCGGAAGTGGCAATAGCTACGGGAGCTAATATTACTTATACAAAATACAATATCAGAAATCTTACGAAGGGGAGATACGGCCAGGAGGAAAGAAAAAGACTACACGACGAGCACAACCACATAATAGAATTATGCGGCAGTAACCCGAACGCGTCAATCCCGGAAATAGCGCGGCTTGCAAAGCTCCCAATAGGCCAAGTTTACACGTTTATCCGCAGCAGGGAAGAAACTGGGGAAATACCGCGAATCAGGAGAGGCTGGCAATACATTACAGGGGAGCAGCGCCAGCAAATCATTGATTTGCTAGAAACCACTGCAATGACCAATGCACAGATATCACAGCATGTTCTGGGAACACCACGCAAGTCTTTCAATGTTTCCTATGTAAACAATAAAAGCAAGGCGAGGCTGCCTGAAATTAGCTACGGTCTGAATCACTCATACGGGCTGAGCCCTTCAATGCTGCATAGGATAAGGGAAAAATATCAGCTTGACCTCAAGCCGGAGCTTCCGCTGGCAAAAAGGGCGGAAATATTCAGGCGCAACAGGAGCGCGGTAGAGGAAGTGATTACAAACAACCACCTGTCTGCGGCAGAGGCGGAAGACTTCAGGAAATTTGTCCGCAAGACAGTGCTGCAAAGGCTCGCCCTGTTTTTACCGGAAATTGCCGGCGAACATATCTTTGTAACCCTGCTCGCGAGGAGAGCCAAAAGGGAATACCTGTGGTTCCGCAGGTATGGCATTGATTACAGAACGCTCAGGCTTACAAACGCGCTCAGGGAAGAGCAGAAAATGGCAGCGATTGAAAGGAATTATGCGACGCTCAGCCAATTTGTAAGGGACAGGTATTCTGGAAGGGACTGGCAGGATGTGACCCATGATGCGGTGTTGAGGGCATGGGAAGCATTAGGCATGTATGACCCGCAGGCCCACGGCAGCGTATCCAAGTTCCTGAAAGGAATTGCATTAGACACGATAAACAGGCAAATACACGAAATGGCCGAAGAAAAAAATGGCCGGGCGCAACTTTCGGCACAGGCAAATCACGACTTCCGGGATGCCTTGCCAAGGCCCAAACCACACAACTCACTCTGACCGGGAAAGGGGGTAATTGCTCCAGGGATTACTGGCTTTTCGGCCGCGAAGGTATTTAAACCTTCCCCAAGGAGTTTTTGTATCGGTTTTTTGAAATACGCTTCTTTATGCCGGCAAGCCGAAATAAGGCATGGTCGGATAGGGCGGTGCCAAAATTGGTTTTTGCATTTTGAATTGGTTTTTGAAAAGTGGGTTTTTTATGGCAAAAGGCAAGAAGAAGGCAAGGGTCACCCTTTCAGACATGAAGCAGGAAGAGCTCGAGGGCATTGTTGCAAACCTCGCGAACCAGGGCATGACGCCTTCGGAGATAGGGGTGGCTTTGCGCGACCAGCACGGCGTGCCGAGCGTGAAGAAGCTCACGGGAATGAACCTTGAGAAAATACTTGAGAAGAAGGGCCTGCAGGGCGACATGCCGAGGGATTTGCTGAACCTCATAAGCAGGTCTGTCGTGCTTTTCAGGCACATGCAGGCAAACAAGAAGGACATGACTGCCAAGAGGGGTTACCTGCTTACAGTGAGCAAAATCAGGAGACTCGCAAAGTATTACATCAGGGAGAAGAGGCTCGCAAAGGACTGGAGATATACTCAAGAGGCAGCGGAGTTACTTGTGAAGTGAATATACGCCCCATGAAGGCATTGGCGATATAGGCCATTGCCGACAGGGCATTGAATTTGTTTTGGAGTGAACGGTGTTTTTTATGGCGCAGAAAGTCGAAGTGATAAATCCCCTTGACATCATGGGCGGGACACAGAAGAAGGACAAGGCGGACAAGCCGAGTGTAAAGGCGAAGAGGAAGGGCATTGACAAGTGGAAGAAGAAGATATGGCATACAATCCTCGCCCCTGAAGAATTCGAGAGGAGGCCTCTCGGCGAAACAGTCGCGGAAGAGCCTGAAGCCCTTGTAGGGAGGACGGTTACGATTACAGGAAGGGAGCTCGCGAACCAGCCGAAGAAATCCCACATACACCTAAAGTTCAGGGTAGTGAGCGTTTCAGGCGGAAAGGCGCAGACAGAGGTCGTGGGCCACGAAATAAAGGACGGCTATATGAGAAGGGTCGTGAGGAGGCGCGCGAGCAAGGTTATGAGCGTGAAGAATTACTCTTCAAAAGACAACAAGCAGTTCAAGGTCAAGACTGTCATTGTCACGGAGAGAAAGGCGTCGAATGCACAGAAGGCCGGAATCCTCAGGAAGGCAGAGGAAATAACCGCGAAGGGCATTGCAGAGCTTGATTCCAAAAAGGTCGTTGACGAGTTGGTTTTCGGAACCCTGGTGAACAAGATTTTCCCGGAAACAAAGAGGATTGTGCCGATAAAAAGGGTGGAAATAACCAGTTCGAAACTGCTTGTTTCAAAATAACCGCCCTGCCCCCCGGCTTAGCATCAAGGTTCACCTTAGGCAGCTCACCTTATTTTCACGCTTGTTGCAGCTGCCTGCTGCAGCGAGGATTCGAGCGAAGCACTGAAGCCTGAGCCGAAGGACTGGCCCGCGGAGAAGAAAAGGTCCATCAGCGAGAATTCACGCTGGCCGTAATGCACTTCGTGCGGCCCCTTTATTCCGGCGAGCTCGGCTGCGCGCTGTATAGCTTTTTTCCTCGAGGGAACAAGCTCGTCAATAAGCCCCTTGTCAAGGGCCTGCTTTCCGGTAAGTATCCTGCCATCCGCAATGCTTTCAAGAGATTGGCCGGAAATTTTTCCCTGCCTGAACAAAAGCACGTCAGCCTTGAAGTTGGAATAAATCTGCGAGAGCACGCCCTGGAAAATTTCCCTGTCTTCATCGGTCATTTCCCTGTAAGGCGAGCCGATGTCCTTGTAAGCGCCTTCCTTCAGCACGTTCATCTTTACGCCGAGTTTTTCCATCAGGCCCTCGAAAGTTGGCACCATTGAAATGACGCCTATGCTTCCAGTGATTGAATCCGGGTCTGCCATTATGTGATTTGTAGCGGCGGCGACATAATACGCACCTGAAGCGCCGGTTGAATTGATGTAGGAATACACCGGTTTCTTTGAATCCCTGATGCGGTAAACTATCTGTTTTGAGGCAATCGCTTCCCCGCCTGGGGAATCGATGTCGAGCAATATAGCGCCAACGCCTGAATCACTCTCAGCCTCGTCAATTAGGCTTACGACATCATTCGCCGTTAGCTGGCCTGAAAAGGAGCCTGCACTATCGTTCGAAATCTCGCCTTTGAGGGGGATTATCGCGATGCCGCCCGGTGGGCCGATAGAAGGGTTGATGCCTGATGTGCCGGAAACCAAAAGCAATGCCCCGAATGCCAGGGCGCCGAGGACGAACAATGCCACAGCCACTATCGCTGCTTTTGCGAGAAAATCGACTTTCTTGGCCGGGGCAGGGGGCGCGGGAAACGGGTTTGAAGGACTTTTCAATGAGGCCATATGAACCATCCGAGGCAACGATATTGTTGGGCTGAAAAGCATTAATAAACGATTTGAGGCAGAATGCATAAAGGCAAAAATGCAGGCAGCCTTTGTCTGCACATGCATTTGAATTCCAGGTTGGGAAAAAGTCACTCTTTTTCGGCGGTGTTTGATTGCTGGATTTCACATTGAAGCTGCTCCTTTACATCGCCCCGATGTATTTCGCGAACAGCTGCGCAATGGTTTTTGGCAGGGGGAAAAGGCAGGTTGATTTCGGGGCGAAATTCTCCGATGGCAGGCCTGTTTTCGGCCCTGGAAAAACATACAGGGGACTGCTCGCGGGCGTTGCGGCCGGAACCGCTGCCTCGGTGATTATATGGCTCGCTTTTCCTAATGAAACAATGCTTCTGACCAGCAGCTACCTTGGCCTTGGGTTCCTGCTTTCCGTGGGGGCAGTCACAGGGGACCTGGTTAAAAGCTTTTTCAAGCGCAGGGCCGGAATAGAACAGGGAAAGGACCTTTTCATCGTGGACCAATTGGATTTTGTCGCAGGGGGGGTGCTGTTCGGGTGGGTGTTTTATGCCCCAAGCGCAGCTGAAATGCTGGTGATTGCGGTGCTGACAATCATCGTGCACAGGCTCTCAAATCTCATCGCGTTCAAGTTCAACCTCAAAAAGGTGCCTTGGTGAAGCAGCTGCCAAAAGCAAAATTGCTGTCCGGAAATGAAGTTGTTTTCATTGCAAAATTTTTCTCGATTTTCCTGATTCTGGAAGCCGCGATAAATTACTTCGGTTTTCTTGCATTGCAGGAGTTCCTCGCCAAATCAACCGCAGCAGCGCTCGGGCTGGCAAGCTCAGGCAGTATTGTTTTCATTGGGGGCGGGTCTTTCGAAATCAGCCCTTCGTGCACCGGCCTCGTGAGCTCAAGCGTTCTCGCCGCGGTTGTTTTCTCGCTGCGGAAGCCTGATTTCGGTAAAAAAATCCTGATTTTCCTCTTTGGGGCCGTGCTGCTCCTAATCCTGAATTATTTCAGGGTTCTCGCAGTGCTCTGGGCGGGAAAGGAATTCGGGATTGAAGCAGGGGGAATTGTGCACGTTGTTTCATGGTTCACTACAACCATTTTCGTGCTGGCATTGTGGTACTTCTTCACGAAAAAAATCACCGGGGCGGAGGAATTTTCGGATTTTATGTGAATTGACTTGGCTAAAAGTATTTATTCACATTACGCATATTGATTTGGGAAATGGATGCCTGCAACTGAAAGGAGGTCAGGAAGACTTCAAAGAAGAGCCAACCGGAACGTGGCTGAAATAATGCAAAAGCGCACAAAAAGAAGGGGAATAAAACTCGCGTTTCATGATTTGGGAAAAAACAGACCCTATTATAGAAGTGCAAAGCTCATGGGGCACTTGGTCCGGCTTTCAGTTGAAGCTGGCTTAAATGCTGCAGGTTTAGACCCACTGAATCGGGAAGACAAAATAATTCGGGGCCAAGCACACAGAATAATGCAAATCAAGGTCAATATGGCGTCCTTAGGGCAAAAACCTGTGCATACACTGGCGGACGTAGAAAAACTAATCGAAGAGGCCAGGGGCCCCGAAGCAGCCAAAAAATTCGATGAATTTTACCATCGGACGGGAGACCGGGGCCTTTCAATTTTCATGAAAAACCTTGTCAAAGAGGCCAAGGATATGGAGCCAAAAGCGCCCAACATTAAAATTTCGCCAAAAGGAAGAAGATTCTAAACAGCACACCGAACCGAAAAAATAATCCGGGAAAGCTTATTTTCCGGCTTTCTGCTCCTGCCTGAGCATGTATTCCGCGTACTGCGAGAAAGCGGGTCTTGTTATCAGGACGCCGATGAGGACGCCGAGCACCGTTATGAGCGCGAATCCCTTGAGTTTGCCGATGCTGAAACCGAAGAAGACCGGCATCATTGTGACGATTGCCGTGGCCGCAGCGGCCATTATTATGAAAAATGCATTCTTTATCCTCATGGAATAGCTGACATCGGCAATGTTCTCCTCCTCGCCTGATTTGCGCCTGAGTAGCTCGTCCATTATTATTATCTGGTGGTCAACCCCTGTGCCGACAGAAGCGAGTATTCCTGTAACCGAGCCAAGGTCGAGTTGGAACCTGCTCCACGCGACAAAGCCCAGTATTATTACGATTTCGCTGAGGCATGTGACCATTATCGGCAAAGCCACTTTCGGGTGCCGGTACCTGATGAAAATGACCAGCGCAACAAGGGCAAGGGCAATGATGCCTATTACAAAGGTGTTGCCGAGGAACTCCCTTCCGAGCAGCGGGGAAACGCTTTCCTTTGAAATGTTCTTTATGCCTATCGGCAGGGAACCGGTGATTAGCAGAACCTCGAGGTTCTTGAGGTCGGCGCGGGCCTCATCGGCTGTCTGGCCCGTGCCCTGTATTAGGAGGTCTGAGAAAATCCTTGCATCCTTCGGGTCCTCAACATAGGGGTCGAGGTTCGCTATCCCCGCAGTTATTGAAATGACCTGCCTTGCCCCTACGGCGGTCCAAATCCAGGGCGTGCCCTTGTCCTGCTCTTTTGCCTCGGTTACCTTGAAGCCCATCTCAGAAAGCTTTGCCCGCGCTGATTCCGGCACTGAATCATGCACTACCGCGGTTTTTGAGGTTTTCGAAAGTCCCGAGAGCGAAGCGAGCTGCTCCGTGCTGAAGCCGTTTGCATCAATGAAAACATAATTCACGTCGGCATTCCTGAGCAGCAGTTCAATTGAGGTGCCGCGGGGTATGCTCCTGAGGCTGTTGCCCGCCTGAAGGAGGGCGACATCGTCGCTGTAAACGCTTTCAGGCATTACAATGACCGCGCCTTCCGGCCTGTCAATGAAGAAGAATGTGCTGTCGCAGTCGTACTGCGCGCCTTTCTTCGGGTCGAACCCTGTCGCTGTGCACCTGTGGAACACCTTTTTCGAGAAATTGTATGCCGCCTTGTCATTGAGGATGAATGGCATCACCCAGCCATAGGTTTTGGCCCCTTCCGACGGGTGGACTCCGTAGCCCCGTCCGGGGTCCTTGATTACCTGGACAATGTCACTGCCCTCGAAAAGCAGGCCGCCGTCTAGCGTAGCCTCGAACTTCCCCTGTGTTTTCAGGAGCGTTTCAAGCTGCTCTATGCGCTTCGGGTCGGTTTCGGCAATCTGCGCGGAAACGAGGTCATCGCCGAACGGCACTACCTTGGTGTCCTTCAATCCGATGCCATTCAGTCGCGCCTCTATGATTTTCGTTATTGTCCCCATCTTGTCAGGCGAAACCTTTTCATCGAGCTGTATCTGGAATATTGTGCCGCCGTTGAACTCCACTCCGAAGTCAAGGCCATTCAGCAAAAGGCCGACAAATGAAAACGCCAGCACTGCGAGAAGCAGCAGGACCTGCCACCTTTTGAAAAGCTCCCTCATTGCGAAGCACCCCTTGGATGGTTGCTGCCGCCCGCATGGCCGGAAGCCTTGGCCTTTGAATCAACGTACCAAAGCAGTATGGGCGCGTTCATGAGCCAGGTGGAGATGATGTCCGCAAAGAGGCCGAAGAACAGCACTGCCGAAATCTCGAAAACGACCTGTATCTGCCAGAAGTGCGAGAGTATGAGCATTGAAACAAGCGCCGCAAGCATTGTCAGGGTCATCGTCATTCCCGTTATCATGGAATTGAATGCCCTTTCCGCGGGAGTGCCGTCCTTCCTCTTGAGCACGCGCGTCGTGAGCAGGATGTCAGTGTCAATGCTGTAGCCTATCAGCATTAGCAGTGCCGGAATCGTGGAAAGTGAAACAGGGATGGAAAGCACCGCCATCATCGCCATTGCCGCGACAATGTCGAAGGCCATTGCGCCTATTATGGCGGCGCTGGGGACGAATTCCCTGAAGAAAAGGAAAACCACGAGGACAACAAGCGCAAATGCGATTGCCGCAACCATTATCCCCTGGGTATAAAAGGAAGCGCCGAGGGTTGCGCCGACCTCGCTCTTCTGCATCCTTAAGCTGTCTTCGAGGCCCAATGCCTGCTTTATCGTGTCCTGCACGCCGATGTTGAATGCTTCCGTTGCCTTTGCGGAGGTTGTGCCAGCAAGCTCGACAAGCTGCTCCGCGCTCAAACCGTCTGTTTTCGGGGATTCCGTGAATTTCGCGGCAGCGGAGATGGATTGAACGGCAAGTTGCCTTGCACTTTCCGGGTTCTGCTTTAGCTGCTCCTTTGCCTTTGCATAAAGCCCCTGGGCATTGTCAAGGTCAAGCTCCAAGGCATATTGTATGTTGATGCCATAGCCGCTCGGCGAGGAAACAGAGCTAAGCTGCAGCTCCTCGAACCGGTATTTCTGGTTCAGCGCGGTTTCCAGGGCGGTTTTGTCCAGTGGCTTGTCGGAGCGCACTATTATGTTGGTGCCGCCCTTCAGGTCTGTGCCGAGCTTAATCCCCGGAAAAACAAGCACCGCTATGAGGAAAACAATGAAAAGCAACGCTGGGACAATCATCATCTGCTTATAGTTCCCCGAATAAATGTTTGACAGCTGCATTCAGAAACCCTTCACAAAAACAAAAAAAACTTAAATGCCGCCAACAAATCGCCGGAGGCCAAATTAAAATAAGCCGCCAACCCCAATATAAATTCCACGACCCAGTAATTGGAAGGCAAAAGCCATCAAAATCCAGGGGCCTAAAATGAAAAAAGATGAAAAACATTTAAATACCCGCCTTACAGAGCGGCCCTCGAGGACAGGGTTCCCGACATCGGAAGAAATCCGGGAAAGCTCGTTCAAGGCAATGAATGCCGTGCAGCTCGACAAAAGACAGAAGCACGCGAGGATAAGGGTCAAGGCCCTGAACAGGCTCAGGGCGAGGGCATTCGGCGAGGCGATAGAGGCAAAGCTGAACCTGCTTTCAAAGCAGTTCCAGAAAATAGACACGATGAACCCCTTTTACCTAGACCTAATGGGAGCAATCGTGGACATCGCGAGGCTCAAGCAGAACCTGGCTTTCCTGAGGTCATCTTCAAGGCTCATCAAAAAGCTGAGGTATGAGGCAGTGAAGGGGGTTTACGGGGCAGGGGATGACGCGGGGGCGAACAGGGCGGTAAATGGATTCATTGCGAGGTCCTGCTCAATACTCAAGAAGTTAACAAAACCCCTCGCACAGCTCAAGGAAGATTCCAAGAAAATGGATTATGTTCCTTCGATTGAATTCGGGGTGCCGACAATAGTTCTCTCAGGATTCCCGAATGTCGGCAAGAGCACAATCCTCGGCCGCCTCACGACCGCAAAGCCGGAGGTCGCGCCTTACGCTTTCACCACAAAGGGGATAAATTCAGGGTTCATGGAAGTGAAGTACCAGCGCGTGCAGGTTCTTGACACGCCGGGGCTGCTGGACAGGAAAATAACGCCAGAACAGGAATCTAAAGGGGCACAAACAAACAAAACAGCGGACGACCGGCAGGCACCGGGGGTTTTTGGCGAGGTTGCAGATGAAAATCCAGTGCGCCAGGATATTTACAGGAAAAGGAATGAAATTGAAAGGAAGTCTATCGCCGCGCTCAACCACCTCGCGAACATAATTGTTTTTGTCGCGGACACCACCATAAATTCTGGGTATGAACTGCATGAGCAGGTCACTCTTTACAGGCAGATTAAGGAGGAGTTCGCGGGAAAGAAAATCATAGTTGCGCTGAACAAGGCAGACCTCGCAACACCGGAGGAAATTGAGGCGGCGAAAAAGGAATTCCTGGAAGCGGGACAGGGAAACGCGGGGGCGGATGACATCGTCCTCGAGGGCCAGGGCGGGGAGTACATGGGTCAAGAGGGCACGGGCGCCCTGATGAAGAGGATTGAGAAGGCGGTTCCGAAAGCGTGATTGCAATAACTGAAAATAAAATGGCAATTTCGATAATTCCAATTCTTATTTGAAGTATTTCGAGTCGAGTTCTCTGTCAGTTTCCGCAAGAATTTCTTCGGTGGGCCTTTTGAGCTTTACCTTGAACTTTCCAAAGAGATCCTTTACTTTGGGTAGGTGACTCGGCAAACCCAAAAAATCAAGAGGCACAACATGGAAAAAATAATGGCAGTTTACCGATTGTATATATGCCAAAACATCAAGGTATTCTTTCTTCCTGAACCAGTCATTTAGCACATAGATGTAACGGACCTTAATTCCAAGAGGCTCCATAATCTTGCAGTATTGTTTATTTTTGAAATCACAGGTCTGCAGTTTTTCATCAACTGAACCAGCCACTTCCTGAAACTTCATTTCAATTATGTTAAGCAGGTTGTCCTTAAAGACAAAAATAGCATCATCGGGGAGGAGTTTTTTTGAAATAATTTTTGAATAGTCTATTCCTCTTTTTGCAAGAAAATTCTTGTAAAGGTCATTTTTGCGGTAAAGCTCTGCAACTTTCTTTCCTTGGAAAAAAACTTCAGATCCTCTTAG
The DNA here is from genome assembly GCA_902386385.1 of uncultured archaeon. Lineage (GTDB taxonomy): Archaea > Iainarchaeota > Iainarchaeia > Iainarchaeales > Iainarchaeaceae > CABMIU01. The sequence goes on along the minus strand of CABMIU010000048.1, from coordinate 37,211 downwards.
TGCATAGCCAGGGAGTCTTCCGATAACTGACTTTAAGTCGATCCTTTCCTCAAACTTCAGGCCAGTAATAGTGTTTCCACCGCCTATGCCACCCTTAATCACGCCTGCACCTTCGGGGAATTTGCAGGCACTAAGCGCGTGGCCAATAAATTCTCCTTGTTAAAACCGGCCCTTCGAATCGCCAGATCCAAGAATTTTTTTTCAAGGTCAATCCCGATATATTTTCTGCCTAACTCTTTTGCAACAACGCCTGTCGTACCTGAACCATTGAACGGATCCAAAACAGTGTTTTCTTTATTTGAAGAAGAGGTTATTATCCGCCTCAACAGTTCGAGCGGTTTTTGTGTTGGGTGCTTCCCAAATATTTTTTCTGAAGGTGGTGTCAATGGAATCAGCCAGACGCTTTTCATTTGCTTGCCCTGTGGGCTTAGTTTGTCAGGCCACTCCTTCATTTCCTGATAATTGAAAGTATGCTGTGCCTCTTTCCCTTTTTTTGCCCAAATAAGCGTTTCATGGGAATGCGCAAAATAACGGCAACTAAGGTTTGGTGGTGCATTTGGCTTATACCAGGAAATTTCATTAAGGATCTTATAATCAAGCAATTGCAAGGCAAATCCGACTTGGTAAATATTATGCATTGTGCCTGAAATCCAAATGCTGCCATTTTTCTTTAGGACCTTCTTGCAGCCGCTCAACCAATTTGTCGTAAAATCGAAGTCTTTCCCAAGACCCTGCGATTTGTCCCATTCTGCCTTATTCACGGAGACCATTTTTCCTGCCTTGCAAGTTATCCCTCCATTGGACAGGAAATATGGCGGATCAGCAAAAATCAGGTCAACTGATTCTTCAGGGAGCCTGCTAAGGGTTTCAACACAGTCCGCATTGTAAAGGGTAAAATCCCCATTCTTAAAATATGCATCCGGAAGCATAACAGTAATGCCTTTCATTTGATTATAAACATTACTAGACCGACTTGCCGGTCCGGCAATACCAGCTACCCATATTCAAACCATGCCCTTGCAAGATTCCATTTATATTGCTTTGCGCCCATTTTCTGTTCAAGCGGGCTGAACTGCCTGCGGGGGTAGTATAGCTAAATAAAATAGGAATAGAAGGCCATTCTTGCATTGCCTATTTCTTGCATCTCTGGGGGGATTCCATGGCTGATGAAAATCCAGGCGAACAGCTGAATTACGTAAAAGACCTCATGGAATCAATACTCGAAGATAGCTCAGTTCCGAGGAACATAAGGAAAGCAATCGAGGATGCAAAAATCAAGATTGGACAGAGCGAGTCCCTGAGCGTGGGCATTACAGGCGCGATTTACATGCTCGAGGATATAAGCAACGACATCAACATGCCCTCGCACACCCGCACCGAGATCTGGACAATAATTTCAGAGCTAGAATCGCTACGGGAAAAGCACAAGGGATGAACTTGCAGGACACTGCCGAAAAGAGGAAAGCCATAATCGAATTCTGCGCGAAGGCAGGCCAGATAATAGGCCAGGAAGCCATCGGCATGCTAGAGAAGGAAGAGGCTTGGGAAAGCATTCTCGAAGGCATAAGCGAGCCGATTGTGCGGCCTGAAAAGGTCGCGTCACTTATTGCCGGGCGCGAGACAAAGCTTGTGAATGTGGAGCGGGAAGCCGTTGTCACAAAGGGAAGGCAGAAAGGCCTTGCAAAGGACTGTGACCCGGATTACCGCATCATGAAGGAATATGACATCACGGGCCAGAGCACGAGTGAAGGCAAGGTAAAGGATTTCCTCACATATTTCAGGGACAAGTACGATTTCCTTTCTTCACTTCTGCAGCACAGGCAGGGATTCTCCCCGAAAAGCCCGGAGAAGCTCAAGGGCCTGAAAAAATACGAGCAGGTCGACCTGGCAGGAATGGTAATTGAGAGATGGGTGAGCAAGGCGGGCAACATCACAATAGAGCTTGAAACGCCTGAATCGAAGTTCCTTGCCATTGTCTCGAAGGATGACCTCGCCCTTACAAGGGAGGCGGAAAGAATCCTTGTTGACGATGTCGTTGGGATAAAGGGCAAGAAGTTCACGGATGAAATGGTGATAGTGCAATCCATTATCTGGCCGGACATGAGCCAGAGGCCGCCGAAACTTTCCGAGAGGGACCTTTCAGTGTGCCTTGTTTCTGACACGCACGTCGGAAGCAAGCTCTTCATGGAAAAGGAATTCACGCGGTTCCTTTCATGGATAAATGGCGACACGGCTTCCGAAAAGGAGGCCGAGAGGCTTGGAAAAATAAAGTACCTTGTTGTTGCGGGGGACAATGTTGACGGCGTAGGCGTTTACCCGGAGCAGTATGACGAGCTTGCGATAAGGGATATTTATGCCCAGTACGGCAAGTTCTGCGAGCTCATCGGCCAGGTGCCGGAGCACATAGAGGTTTTCATCATCCCTGGGCAGCATGATGCCGTGAGGCGCGCCGACCCTCAGCCCGCAATCCCGGGCGAATTCGTGAAAGGCCTTGAAGGAAGGGGGAATGTGCATTTCGTGGGAAGCCCGAGCTGGGTGGAAATCGAGGGCCTGAAATGCCTCATTTACCACGGGGGGTCTTTCCATGACATGTACGCGGCTACAAAGCACCTGAGCGTGAAGGAGCCGCAGAACGCGATGATTGAACTCCTCAGGAGAAGGGACATTTCAACAGGATTCGGCCTTAACCAGCCTTATGTGCCCGAGAAGAGGGATTTCATGGTGATACGGGAAGAGCCGGACTTTTACTTTGGCGGGGACATGCACCACAAGGGGTATAGCCATTACAGGGGCTGCACGGTCGCAAATGCTGGCTGCTGGCAGGAGCGCACGAATTTCCAGATAAGGGAAGGGCACGTGCCCACACCCGGGATAGCGCTTGACATCAGCCTGAAGACCAGAAGGATAACAGAGAATAATTTCAAGGGAGAGGTCGGAAATGCCTGAAATTCATGAAACCCCTAAACAGGAAATGCCCGCCAAAGCAAAAAATGAAACTGCGGGAGGCTTCGGGGAAGAGATGGTGCAATCCTATTTTGCAGCCCTGAGAAAGAAAGCATCATTCCAGTTCGAGGCGGCCCGCAGGGCGAGGGAAAAAGGGAAGGATGCATGCCTCGAGGTTGAATGTCCCCCTACCCTGGACCTCGCGGACAGGACAGAGAACATCATAGGGCCCCCTGGAATAGCGAAGAGGTACAGGGAGCTTTATGCAGAGCACAAAGGCGACAGGAACAGGACAATATTCCAGATTTTCAGGGAGATACTTGAGCAGAAAATATGCGAAATCCCGGATGATGAGAAGCGCCTCGAGCAGGCAGTTAAAAGCAGCCTCATGCTTGTAACGGAGGGGGTAGTGGTGGCTCCGCTTGACGGCGTGCCGCATGTCAAGATAAGCAAAAACCCTGACGGGAGCAAATATGTGGACATTTATTTCGCCGGGCCCATAAGGGCCGCGGGGGGGACTGCAACGGTGTTCCCGCTGATTTTAGGCGATTATGCGAGGCAACTGATGCAGCTCGACAGGTACAAGCCGACTGATGATGAAGTGGAGCGCTATGTCGAGGAAATCAACATTTATGATGAAATAATAACACGGCAGTTCAAGCTCAAGGACGATGATGTCAGGAAAATAATAAGGGGCTGCCCTGTTTGCATTAACGGCGAGCCGACCGAGGACCGCGAAGTGAATGCATTCAAGAACCTCGAGAGGATACCCAGCAACAAGATACGGGGCGGCATGTGCCTCGTTGTTTCCGAGGGGATAGGGCTGAAGGCAATGAAGATAATGAGCCTCTCTAAAATGCTTGGCCTTAACTGGTCGTGGCTCGAGGAGGTAATAAAAATCGGCAAGAGCTCCGCAGGGGGGGAAGAGAAGGAGCTGAAGCCCAATTACTCGTACCTCTCGAAAATCGCCGCGGGAAGGCCGATATTTTCCTACCCTTCCAAATTCGGCGGCTTCAGGCTGCGCTACGGAAGGGCGAGGAACACCTGCGTGATGGCAAAAGGGATACATCCCGGCACAATGGTCATGCTGGACGGCTTTCTCGCGGTTGGCTCGCAGGCAAAAGTTGAGAGGCAGGGAAAGAGCGCCGAGGTTTTTCCCGTTGACACGATAGAGGGCCCAATCGTGAAGCTGAAGAGCGGCGAGGTAAGGAAAATAAAGACGGCAGAGGAAGCGGAACAGGTGATGGGAAAGGTCGGGCAAATACTTTTTTTGGGGGACATGCTGATAGCGCTCGGGGATTTCAGGAAAACCGCACACCCATTGATGCCTGCGGGATACTGCGAGGAATGGTGGAAGCTTGAGCTAGAAGAGGCATTGCACGGAAACGGGGGAATCGCATCAGCATTCAACATGGAAAAAATACTTTCAAATCCCGCAATGGTTGACCAGAGCACTGCTATTGAGCTTTCCATCCAGCTCGGCGTGCCGCTGCACCCGAATTTCCTTCATTATTACTCGGGGTTGTCTTCGCGGGAAGCCTGCGAACTCATCGCGGCAGTGAGGGCATCGGAGAAAAACTTTGAAGGCTCGGAAATGGAGCTTTCAATCCCTTTCGGCGAAAAGGCAAAGGCAATGCTGGACATGATAGGGGTACCGCACTTTATACGGCATACCCAGCCTGGCGGGGGCAGCTCCAATGGCGATGCGGGCAACGGCGGAGAAAGCAATGGCACAAATCCAGCCAATGGCAGCCAACATGGAAACGCCACGGAAAATCATGGCAATGGAAATGCCGTACCTTCGGAGCAGGGGCAAAGCAGGATAATCATCGGAAAGGAATACGCCTACTCTTTCTTCAAGACCTTTGGTGGCACGAGCATCGCAGAGCCGGACCCCATGATGCCGGTTTTTGAAATGCTTTCGCGAATTTCCGGATTGAAAATAATGGACAAGGCAGGAACCTTCATCGGGTGCAGGATGGGAAGGCCTGAGGCGGCGAGGCCGCGCAAGATGGTTGGAGACCCGATGGTCCTTTTCCCAATCGGCATAATGGGGGGCAACATCAGGTCGGTGAACAAGGCAGCGGAGACAAACAATGTCGAATCGGAAATCGCTTATTTCCTGAACCCTGAAACAGGGCAGATAGAGGAACAGCCATATTCAATGGAGGACGGGAAAAGGAACGAGCTTGTGAGGAGATGCCAGAAGTGCGGCAAGTACTCGAAAGAGGAAAAATGCCCGCAATGCGGCTCTGAAACAAGCGCATTCATCAAGCGGAAAATAGGGCTCGCAAAAATGCTACAGCAGGCATCCGCAAACCTCAGGGTGCCGATACCCCCACTCGTGAAAGGGGTGAAAGGGCTCATAAATATACAAAAAATCCCTGAGCCGCTGGAAAAGGGCATTCTCAGGGCGAGGCACAACCTGCACATATTCAGGGACGGCACAATAAGGTTCGAGCTACTGAACGCGCCGCTCACGCACTTCAAGCCAAGCGAAATAGGCCTTAGCGTTGAAAAGGCGAGGGAACTCGGCTACACAAAGGACTTCGAGGGAAGGGAACTCGTGAGCCCTGAACAGTTGTGCGAGATTTTCGTGCAGGACATCATAGTGAACCAGGACGCAGGGGATTTTTTCCTCAGGGTTACAAGGTTCGTTGATGAGGAACTGGAGAGATTCTACGGCCTGGGCAGCCATTACAATTATGACTCGCGGGACCAGCTCATCGGCGAGCTTTTCCTTGGTCTCGCCCCGCACACCTCTGCAGCGGTGGTGTGCAGGATAATCGGCTACACAAAGGCAAAGCTGAATTTTGCCCATCCCTATTTCCACCTCGCGAAACGGCGCAACGCCGACGGCGACCAGGATTCGATAATGCTCCTGATGGATGCCCTCCTGAATTTTTCAAGGCTCTATTTGCCCGGCTCGCGCGGGGGAAGGATGGACGCCCCGCTAGTTTTCACTGTTTCAATAAACCCGCAGGAAATAGATGACGAGGTGTATGAAGTGGAGACATGCAGGGAATACCCCGTTGAGCTTTACCTCAAGAGCCTTTCATACGCAGAGCCGGATTCAGTGCAGGTGCCGATTATAAAGAGGAAAATAGGCAAGCCCGGCCAGTACACCGGGTTCGGATTCACGCACCAGACCTCGCAGTTCGATGCGGGGCCAAAGGAATCAACATACGTGTCTCTGAAGTCAATGGAGGAAAAGATGAATGCGCAGGCCGCAGTGCAGGGGCGTATAAGGGCGATTGACCAGAAGGATGCGCTCGAAAGGGTAATGGTTAGCCACTTCATGCCGGACATAATAGGCAACACCCGCGCATTCTCGAGGCAGGTGTTCAGGTGCAGCAAGTGCAACACGAAGTACAGGCGCGTGCCACTGTGCGGCAAATGCACCGAATGCGGCAGCGACACGATAATACTCACGATAGCGCAGGGCTCTGTGCGAAAATACCTTGCAATAGCAAAGGAGATGATAGCAAAGCACGGCCTCAGCGACTACCTGAGGCAGAGGATAATCCTGATTGAAAGGGAAATAGACTCCGTTTTCACGAACGAAAAAGTGCAGCAGAAGAGCCTGTTAGATTACGCATAAATGTACGGCAAAAGTCCCTAAGATGCCTAAATATGTGCAGATTACTCCACAAGCCAGATGCTCCAACGCTATCTCAGCAGGAAAAACCAGATTACCGCGAGCAATGCAATTATTGCGAGCAGGATTACCCGCGCAGTCTCGCTGTAAATCGAATCATCACCGGGCAGAACTGACGGAAACGAAGCTGAGCCATTGCCAGATTTCACCACGCCACGCCCTTTGGAATGGCCTTTTTCACTGCCTTTGCCGTGCCATTTTTCGTTTTCTTTGCCCCGCCCTTTTACATCCCTTTTTCCTCCGCCGTTTCCCTTCTGACCAGCCCCGCCATTTTCTGGGGCGGCAGGGGCAAGGAATTTTGACAGGATTCTCGCTGAGTAATCAAGCCATGCTGAAGGCCTTGAAAGCTCATCAAGGACCTCTGAAACGAGCTCACGCTCGGTCTTCTGCCTCAACGGAATCGAGCCAGAGCCGAAAACCTCGCCAGTCAGCCCATTGATTTCGATTTTGGATGAAATTCCAACGCCATATTTCGCGGTTATATTCCAGAAAGGCACATTGCAGAAATCGAGGCCGGAAACAATCACGTTTTCCTTAAGGGCGCCGTATTTCGCGGCAAGCAGGACAGGCAAAATCTCCTTTGCCTCGCCCCCTGAAATTCTCTGTTTCAGGAAAGACATTTCATGCTCATGCACCTGGTTTATGTCGGCACGTTCAAAATCTTCCTCATTTTCCGAAAGCGACGCAAGCCGGTCCTCAAGCTCTTTCGAATTCGCGTTCAGGGCGCCGAATCCCCTCTTGACAACGATAGTCTTGCCGGAGGAACTGTCATGGATGTCAAAGGAAAAAAAGAAGCAGGGAATGCAGGAAAGCGAAGAGTTAATTTCCGGCTTTTCCCATCGCTTTGAAACAAAAAGCGAGGAAACCTTTGCCTCTGCATCGGCTTTCTGAACCTTGAAAAGGAAAACCGGATTTTCCATAAAAACCATTTGGTTGGTTAGCCAAAAAAAAAGAGGCCAAAAAAAAAGCGGCCACCTGGCCGCTTGTTATTTGCCGTTGCAGCCATCGGCCGCATTAATTAAATTCAGTCCTTTCTCTTGATTATCTTGACCTTTGCGGGGGTCACTATTATTTTTTCCTGCGAAACCCTTGCAATGTCGCCGTCAATTGTCTCAACGCCGTCCTTGACCGCGCCAAGGAGCTCCTTGAGCTTCATCGCGTTCCTCTTGCCGAGGTCGGCGATGTTGACTAGCATTATGTTGCCCTTCTTGGATTCCTCCAGAATCGCCTTGACGTCGTCTTCCGTGGTAAGGTTTATGGGCTTTACAAGAGCCTCTGCCCCTTCATACGGGTCTTCCTCCTGTGAGTCAAGGTTGTTCAGGAAGTCCTCCATGTCGAGCTCTTCCTTCTTGCCAATAAGCTTCTCTACGAATGCCATCCACTAATCACCCCTTCATTAAAACGAGAAATGTGTGGCTTATACCAGTATGCCATACATATATTTTAAGCTTTTGCCGGACGCTACATAAACCAGCGGAGAGGTCCAAGCCGCAACAGTTTCGGCGTTTCGCCCTCTTGGGAGAATGGGTGCGACGGTTGCCCCGTCCGAGACCGCGTCGGAAAGGCGAACGCCTTTGGCGACGGGACAGGCCCCTCGAAGATTGTCCGCTCTATCGCCGCGAGCAGGCGGCCGCCAGACCTGTATCCCCTTCGGGAAAACTCTGGCTTCGCAACGCGGAAATGTCACTGGCGAAACCCTGAAGGGGAACAAGAAAGAGAACCCTGCAAAAAAATCAGAAAAACACCCCAATAACTAAAAATTATTATACCCTCGTGCATTTGTTATTATGGATAAGATGAAACCTATACGCCGAACCACCCGCACAGGTTATGACCCGCACAAGTTAGACCAGCTCATTGAAAAGACGAGAAAATTGGCAACACCCCGCGTAGTACATGGCCTGCCTGCAGAACTTAGGAAGCAGTTTTCTTTTGAAACCATTCCAGAGTATACTATTTCACTCCGGGATGTTGCTAGTGCACTTGGAGAAAGAAAATTCCGATATCTGGAAGAAAACCTCGGCGCATCCGGAATAACGCGCCTAGTTTCAAGGCTAAGAGAGAAAAAAATTCCGCTTGAACTAATGGCGGAAAAATGGAAACATGTGCTGAAAACCGCCGGACTTAGAGGGGAAAAAGAAAGGGAACAGCCAAGCCAAAAGCCTGTGCCCGCAAGGCATACGAAAGCTGGTGTGGCCGCGGAAAAACCGGGCAGACCCGCCAAAGTGCCGCAAATTGAAATTGCCAAGGCACGGCTTGGGCAATATGGCTGGCAAATCAGTAAAAGCCAAGGAGAGACAAGGCAAGGCCAAACAGAAAAGCGGAGGCCTGCGAAATCCGCAATACAAAGGAATGTTGCCCCCCAAAACGCCAAAAATATCGGACGCTTGCAGTACACAATCTTGCAAACGCCAAATAACCCCCCGAAAATCATATTTCATGCGCCAAACGGGCAGTTTGTCCGCGAAGTGCAAACCGGCTATAATGGCACAAAGTACGTGCTAAACCCGTCTTATAACCCGCTCGTGTTGAGCGGCAATGAACTCCGGCATCCGACAAGGGAGGAGATGGATGACATCGATACGGGAAAATCTCACAGTGGAAGGTATGGCAGACATCATTAAGGCCATGGGACAGACTTCAGCCAGAGGCTGCAAATGTTTTTATAGTTCGCGGGCTTCATTAATCCGGGATGGAAAAATGCCAAGACCTAATTTGCAGGAAAGGCTTTCGCGCTACAGGGCAGAAAGCGAAGAGCGAAATCACACAAAAGAGCGAAGGCGTGCCGAAGCAGAAACTGTCATGGCTCGGGTAAGAATAAATGCTTCGGGGCAACCCAGAAAAAAAATTGAAAGGGCACAGGCAAAGCCAGCACGCAAAGAAACGGTATATCAAACATGCAAGGCCTTGACACCGGAGCAAAAGTGGCGGTTAATACTTGAAAAGACGAAAGCGTACCAGACATGTAGAGCCGCTGCCCATGCGAGGGACGCCAAGCAAATAGAACGTGAACTTGGGCCTGGCGAGACTTGAAAGAGAATGGGGCCAGAAAATGGTTAAATCGTGCCTTGGGCCAGTGCCATGTTTCGGCATTAACCCATTCGGAAACCGAACCCGATTAGTGGAAGTTTGTTCACTTCCATAACCCGATTTTGTTTTAACCTAATCATGCCTATTGGAATGGGGTTGCAGTTTGGCTGAGCTGGTTAATATTTTTGAGCGAGAATTCGCGAGGGAAACCATTTTCCTCGACAGGAACCTCATCACGCCGCACTTCACGCCGCAGAAGCTCCTTTTCAGGGACAAATACATCGGGGAAATATCGGGGATTCTCTCAAAAACCCTGCACGGGGAGAAGCCTGACAATCTTTTCATTTACGGGAAATGCGGCACTGGCAAGACCTCCGTGACAAGGCTAGTGATGCAGCAACTGCTTGAATTCGCTTCAGCGAAAAACATCCCTGTCGAGGGCAATTACGTTAACTGCAGGAACCACAACTCGAAATACCGCATCCTTAGCAAAATAGTGAAGGACTTTTTCCCGGAAGAGGATTTCATGGGCTACTCTGCCGCGTTTGTTTACGAAAAACTGCTGGAGCACGCGCGGGGCAAAGAAAAAGCTGGCGGAAAGCATATTGTCCTCGTGCTTGATGAAATCGACAAGGTAAAAGACCTTGATGAATTGATTTACGGGCTCACGCGCGGCAACGATGAGATTGGGAGCAGCGGAAGCATTTCCCTCATAGGGATTTCAAACAACCTGATGTTCAAGGACCGCCTTGACCCGCGCACGAAAAGCTCGCTGTGCGAGAACGAAATGGTTTTCCCGCCATACAACGCGCAGGAACTGACTGAAATACTCAGGCAGCGCACAGGAATGGCTTTCAAGCCGGATACTGTCGAGGAATCAGCAGTATGCCTCGCCGCTGCAATAGCTGCGCAGGAATCAGGAGATGCGAGGACTGCGGTAATGCTCCTGCTCCGCGCCGGCGAAATAGCGGACCGCAGGGGAAGCGGGAAAGTGACCGACCGCGAGGTAATGAAGGCCAAGGTACAGGTTGAAGAGGAACTGGTTTACAACATGGTTTCAACCCTTCCGGAGCAGCAGCAGTTCGTGCTCTATTCGATTGCCGTTCTCTCGCTCACAAAGAAGCCCCAGCCGAAAATAACCGGCGAAACGGAGAAAGGAGTTTTGTTTTCAGGCGAGGTTTATGATGAGTACTGCAAAATCGCGAAGAAGCACAAGGAAGAGATTGTGAGCTCGCGCTGGTACCGCGAGTACATAAATGAGCTGGAAATGTACGGCCTCATTTACACCACCGCTTCGGGAAAAGGAATAAAGGGGCAGACAACGCTGATAAAGCTCGGCTTTGACGCGGAGAAAATAAAAGGGCTCATTGAAAGGGAACTGATTGAGCAGAACTGAATTAAAGCCGCAACCTGCGAGCACCACAAAAAACTGGCGACCTTGACCAGTTTTCCAGAGGAATTGCACATTGACTTTTGGAATTCTCCATGGCCGTTTAAATGTTGCCATTTGGAGGGCAGCCATAAGCAGGCCCATCACCACGGGTTTTTGGACAAAGCCCGCTGAAAGATATCAATAAAAAGTAAAATACGGATAATAGATGAAATTATGGCACAAAATTTCAGGGCACTGCAATTGATTTTCTTTTCCATAGCGCTGCTGCTTTCTGCATACGCCACTACATACGAAGTTGTTGAGGGCACAGCCCCTGCCACGTGCGGGGACAATATCTGCCAAACAGGCGAGACCTGCATCAATTGTGCGGGTGACTGCGGCGCATGCCCGATTACGCCTCCAACTGATACCGGGGCAACTGGCGGGACTACAGGGAGAACAAGTGGCACAGGCGATTCAGGGCAGGGCAACGGAGGAGCAGGAGGCGGCACCGCCCCGACAGCCACAGTAACTGACCTGAATTTCCTTCCGGCACAGGCCGGCAGGGAAGCCACGATAAGCGCCCTTGTTTTCAATGGCCTGGGGTCTGCACAAAAGTTCATTGTCGACCTCAACGTGCTCAAAGGAAACCACGTTGAATTCTCAGACAGCTTCACTACCTCGCTAATAGGCAGCGGGAAAAAATACAGCTTAAATTTCTCCCACAAATGGACACCCTCAACCGAAGGCGAATACAAGGCAAAATACACACTCTACTCCAACAACAAGGCAACCAAATACGAATCCAAAGAAATCACCGTGAAAATTGCAGGAACAAACGAAAATGCAGGCGGAAGCGGAACACAACAACCGGGAAAAAACACCCCAGGAAACGAAAATACCCCGAATGCCAATGCAAGCGCCTCACCAACAAATACAGGCACTGAAACCAACACACCACAACCAACAGGAATCGACTACACCCTAATCACGGCAGGCATCCTGGGCCTAATCCTGGCAACGATAGTTGGCAGGATGCTGATAAAAGGACTCATTTAAAAGCAAAATAACCGTTCTATAACAACCGGTTTCACTCCTGCTTCATTTTTTCATTTCAAGCTGCCCCTTCACTTTCACCGCGACTTTCTGCCCGAGAACTTTTTCGAGGTCCTTCACATCGGTCCGCTTGACATCTGCAATGCCCTTTACCCCGGCGTTGAACAATCTCCTTGCTCTCACCCTTCCAATGCCACGCAGCTCGCACAATGCAATGAGCTCCTCCTTTATCCCTGCCTGAAGCCTCTTGCGCATTTTGTGCAAAGGGGCGAAATGGACCTCGAGGCCGAGGGTTTTCGCGAGCTCGAAGCAGGAGTAAGCTAGCCAATCCGCGTTCTGCAATTTCATCCGCAAAATACCTGGCTGGATTTTGTAGGTTTCAACGATTTCCTGCTCGCGCACCTCTTCAATCCAGTCCTTCAGCATCACAGAAGTCCAGTACTTTGCAGGCAAATCATTGTCAGTGAACCTTTCGGCATCCACATCAATAGGCAAAAATGCCTTTTCGGATTCTATTTTTTCCCAGAGCTCCGCTTCCTGGCCGCGCGGCACGGAGAGCCACGGATAAAACTCGAGGCTGCCGGCGATTGTGAAAAGGTAGGAAAAATCATTGAGCTTGTTTTTCCTGAGCGAATTCATCATTGAAAAAGCCGAAAGAGGGTCCAGATAAAGCTCGGCAACCCTCTTTCCTAGCGGCGTGGCTTCAATCCTGTTCTCATCAGCCTTTGCAAAGCCCATTTCCTCGAGCTGCTTCACAATTGAAGTCATTTTCCTGAACAAGCCGGAAGCCCCATTTGACTGCAAAGCATAAAAAGTTTTCAAAAAGAACTTCTCCGCGGAATCAAGGTCAAAAATGAAGCCTGTCGCGATTGTTGAAAGGATGTGGAAGCGGAGTTGTGATTCCGAGCCAAGCATCGAATCCGCATCTTCCACCTTGCCGTTGATGAAGTAATCGAAATAATCGTCCTTCTCGATTTCGGTTTTTGCAATGAGGATTGCTTCGCCCGCTGCATCATATTTCGGCCGCCCTGCGCGGCCAGCCATCTGCTTGTACTCACCCACAGGAATCCTAGCCATTCCGCCCTCGGTGTAGCGGTAAGGGGACTGGACAATGACACGGAATGCCGGCAAATTGACCCCCGCAGCAAGCGTCGGCGTGGCTGAAATGAACTTCAGGTAATTTTTCTTGAACATCTCCTCGATTATTTCCCTCTGCTTCTGCAATAGCCCTGCATTGTGGAAGCACGCTCCGCGCCTTATCAGCGAAGCAATTGTCTCGCACTGCTGAGTAGGGGTTTCCAGGACATTGAGTGCCTGCTTTGCCGCCTTCCCAAGCGCGATTTGTTCAGATGGCTTGAGAAGATTCTCAGTGAGTTCTGCAAGCTTTTTCGCGGTGGATTCGCTCGTGCGCCGCGTGTTCACGAAAACAAGGGCCTGTTTCCCCTTTGCGAGGGTGTCGAGGCAGATGGATGAAACCTCATCCTTTTCCAGCCCGATTTCTTCAGCTGAGTCGGAAAAATGTATTGTGCCGTCCAGAAAAATGCCCTCGCGCAGCTTCACTGGACGGTAATCGCTCTCAACCAAATCCGCGCCAAGCCACTTCGCGAGCTCTTTTGCATTGGGGATTGTTGCCGAGAGGCCGAGAACCCGCATTTTAGGGTTCAGGAAGCGGAGCTTGGTAATGAGCATTTCCAGTGTAGGGCCCCTGTCCGTGCCAATGGAATGCAGCTCATCAATCACGAGCAGCCCAAGCTGCGAAAGCCACTCTGCGTGATGATTCAGGAGGCTATCAGCTTTTTCATAAGTAGTGAATATCATGTCCTTCTGGCCGAGATTTGCTCCGCTTGAATCAAGGTCACCGGTGCTGAGCGCGGCTTTTATCGAAAGGGCACTGGAATATTTTCGCCTGAAATCCTCCGCATGCTCGGAAGCGAGGGCGCGGAGCGGGGCTGTGTAAACGACCTTCTTGTGGCGGTTAAGGATTGATTCAAGGGCCGCGAGCTCCGCCACAACGGTTTTCCCGGAAGCAGTTGGAGAACTTACCACAAGGCTTTTCCAGAGAACTCCTGCGGAAATGCATTTCTCCTGCATGGGATTGAAAGCATCGAATCCGTTGTGCTTCTTTACCAATTCAAGGATTTTGTGCTCTGGCTCTGCCTCAGGCTCCGGGTGTTCCATAAGCAATCCCAATGATACTTTCTGGCGAAAGCGTTATATTGCTGGAGCGCAAAAGCCATTTTTGCCGCCGCAAGCATTGGCGAGCCTATGCCAAAGCTTCCGCGAAATCCTCTTTCATGGAAACGTACTCAAACGCCTTCTGGAGCGCGAGGATTGCCTTAGGCAGGTCGTTTTGCCGGAAGGATTTGGTGGATTTCCATTCCTCGCCGGCCTTGTAGCGCCTGTCAATTGAAACGGTTTTGTATGAACCCCCTTCCTTTGTTTCATTCTCCCATATCGCAACCTGTATGCCACCGGCCCTGAACTTCGCCACTGGCCTGCCCTTTACTTTTATTTCTTCAGTTCCTGGCACTTTCCCGAAATCCCTCGAGGCATATTCCACTGAACTGCTTTCCTTTGGACTGTATCCCCTTTGCATTCCTGCCATATTACCCCCCCAAAAAAATGGCGGTTCTGCGAACCCAACCAAATATTAATTCGCCTGAAAAAAATCTGAATACTCCCTTGATTCCTTTTCCCCGAACTTCACTATTGAAAAGATTGGCATCAAAACCACCTGAAAGAACTGCGTTCCGGCGGTTTATAAAGAATCGGAAGGGGGGTGCATTGCCGGTCCGCAAGCCTTTTCTTTTCTTTGACAAGAAAAGAAAAGCCTTGAGGGAAAAGAAAAGTGTAGGCTTTGCAGAACAAAATGATGGCGAAAAAGGAAAAGAACTGATTCGCTGAAACCAAATAGCCAATTTAACATAGATATTCCAAAAACTCTTTTTCAGGGTTCCCAAAAGCAAACTGTTTTTTTGCGTGAGCGGTTCTCTTTCTTTTTCCCCAGGCTTTTTCTTTCTATTTTCAAGAGAAAGAAAAAGGCTGTATTACTCCCCGGCCCATTTCTTTATTTCCTCGAGCGCGGCAATCTGAGAATCGATGCCCTTTATTTTTGATTCCAGCTCTTTCAGCTTCGAGTTCGAGATTCCGCTCCTGAACTCCTGTACAGTGTCGGCATACTTCGCAACCTTGCGGTCATGCTTGTAGACAACGCTGGTCTGCACGGTTTCAACCAGATTGCGCCTGTACTCCTGGTCCTCTAGGAACATCCGCACCATGGGCTTCCACTTGTTGTCAGCGACAAGGTGCACCGGCAGGCCGACTTTTTCCGCATCTTCCTTGTAGGATTTGTCCGACAGGGCCTTTGCGGTATGCTTCCAGTACAATGGCTCAGAGAACTTGAGGACATGGTGCTTCGCGTGGTAGGTTTTAGCATCCGAAAGCTTCTGTTTCCATTCCTTGTGCTTCTTCCCGTACTCTGCATTAAGCTTCTCGAATTCCCTTATCTGCTCTTCAACACGCATCGGGGAGGGATATGAAAGCTTTGGCCACTTGCCCTTGCCGCCTCCCGAAGCAGAAATCACGCCGCCGTTCCGGAAATAAAACTTGATGGCATCGGTGCGCTTCTCGTCATTCGGCAGCTGGAAGCGCTCCGAAAAAGACCGGTATGAGCTGATGATGTTGCTGGACATGAAAGAGGAACGCAAACTGGATTAATAAGCTTTTTCAGCAGCCAGAAAAACTGCTTGGCCGGAGAAAAAGAGGCCTTGGCTTCAACCAGTTTAGCCAAACATGCAGCCAATTGCCTTTATGGCAGCCATCAGCGGGGGGATAATCAGAAATTCGGGACGGCAAAAACGATTGTCCCGTTCGAGTACGAAATTATGCTGCATTCTTCGCATTCCTGCCCGTCTTTGAGTATTTTCGGGATTTTGAATTGCAGGCCATAAAGGGTTACCGTGGCGTTTGTGTTGAGGTCCTGCTGGCCCGAGGGATTGATGCTTATCCTGGCGCGTGAAAAATTGACATCGGAATCGAGGTCCAAACGCTGAATCTGGCCGCCTGCAACCCTGTACAGCCGCACCACCTTGTTGTAAGTGATTTTTCCATAAGAGCTCATTCCAAGGTCAAAGTCCGATGCGGTGTTCAGGTCAATATTGTGGAAATCCGGCTTGATGTCAAACTTTGCCGCAATCGGCTTGGGGCAGCCGTAAACATTCACAAAGCTTGCCAGTTCCGGCAAAGTTCCAGGGCAACGGTCGGCAGAATCAGGAATGCCGTCGCCGTCAGAATCCTCCGATGGCACGGAAGGGTCGGCAGGAACAACTGGGGGCAGGGCGCCGGAAATATTTACTACCCTGCTCAGGGAAGTTCCGCCGTAAAAGTACAGGTCATTCCCATGAAACATTATGCTCGACACCGGCGCAGCCATAATCTTCTCTATGTCCCCATTCGCAGGATTTATGCGGCTCAGGGCATTATCAATAAAAAGCCAGGCATAGCCATCCGGGCCTTTGGCAAGACTGTGGTCAGATGCCGGGATGCCCGGAAATGCCGTGCCATTTAATTCTTTAACCCAGATAATCTCGCCGGTCAATGCATTGACCTTATAACATTTGTTGGCGGTGATGCCAATAACCATTCCGGGTTCGGCTTCGATGATTTTGTCCAGAGAACCTCCGCCCGGAATAGGCGTGATTGTGCGCTCTATAGTCCTGGAAGCGACATCCAGCACAAACAACTTTCCTTCCGGGTCCGGCCCCTGAGAACTGCTATACACAATCTTTGCCCCGTTATTTACCGCCAATATGCCCTGTGGCCCATAGTTCAGAAAATTCTGCCGCAGTCCGCTGCTCGCCCCGGTTGCAGGGTCATACCAACCAAGGCCCCCTCCAGCAGAATCCCGGGTGTGCTGGGCGCCTAGGTAAATCCTGCCGTCAGCGCCCTTGTCAGAATAGTAATGGTAATTGCCATTCCAGTTGCCGCCGGAATCGCTGCCGGATAATGAAAGCATATATGGGTTTACGCTCGGCGAAATAATGCTGGAGGAACCTGAAAGAGTCCACGGCTTTGCCATGTCATAACGCAACGTGGCAGAGGTATAGCCGGACAAATAAACAGTGGTTCCGTCAAAGGTTGCATCGTACAGGCTGCGCTGCGGGTAGCCGAGCTGGCTTATGGAACGGCCGTTTACATTGTAGGTAAAAACAAGGCCATACTCGTCGGCCCAGCCCAAAAGATTTCCGCTGTCGCCAGGGATATTGTACAGGCGCTTGATGATGGCCGGAATCAGGAACATGCCCCTGATTGTGGTGAATTGCCAAGGATTGGAATCTGTCTGCCAGCCAATAACCGCGGCATTGCCGTTGCCGCTGTTGGGGTATGCCTGGTCAAGATTAATCGATGTGTTAAACTCCGCCTTGAAAGCGGTTTTATCATTGACCGTATTGCCATGATTGTAATAAGGCAGGAATTCAGGATATGCGCTCGTTTCCACAGGAACGCCATCCTCAAACTTGTAGAATTTTGTGGAAGGCGTTAGACTTGGATTGACCCTCTTGTAATACCAGTTCCCGTCAATTCCCCTTAGCACAACGCCGGCTGTGTCCCCCTGGTCCGCCCAATACAGTTTAACGTTATTTGAGGCTGCTTGCGTATCGTACACTGCCAGATACCATGGCAATTGCCCCAAGCCGATATACACATAACGGCGGTCAGCACCGAGCGTATACGCATACTGAATCGAGCCATTAAACGCAGGGTCAATAATCCCCAAATCCTGCCACTGTTCAGTCATGGGATTGTACCGTTCCACTCCCGCCCCTTTGGCCACTGCAGAAGTTGTCTCGCCAATGTATACCCACCCGTCATCCCCGACTTCGCCCCATTGCGCCCCCTTGTACCGAAGGGCACGGATGTACCTCGTGTTTCCGGTGGCAGGGTCGAATTCGCTTAAACTCCCTGGGTCGCTGCTGGCAATATAAATTTTGTTATTTGCCGGATAATACACGTGGAATTGCGGCCCGGGGCGGCCTAAATTGTTTTCAAAGACACTGGAATAAGCCTTGCCAGTATCGACATCGATATCGACAATATTCATCGGCGATGACCCAAAGGTATCATAATACAACTGCAAATGCCTATCCCCGTCTGCAGTCCTGTACATCACCTGATGCTCCTGTGTGTTTCCCTGAAGGGGGCTGCCAAGGTTCTCGACTGTAAAGCCGCCCGGTGCGCCTTGACGGTGCACATCCGCAACTTCCTGCGGGGAAAGCGCCCGATTGTATAACCGGACATCATCAATCATACCCTTGAACTCATAATCGCCCCCTGAGCGGGCGCCGATAGTGAAATCGAACGCATTGGTGATGTTGCCGATGGACGCGTTAGTCGTGCTGGCCGCATGAATGCCGTTAATATAGATTGTCGCGGTTTTCGATGCTGCATCCCAGACGCCCACATAATGATTCCATGACCCGAGAAAAGAGGTTATTGTGACTCTTGGCTCGACACGGTTCAGCCCCTGGTCCTCAACACAGAAGTTCAGGTTATTGGTTGAGCCAAGGAAAAACCGGAAGCCGGGAGCGGTGTACCCGTGCGTGCCTTTGGAAATCGGCATGGAATTCTGCGTGCCTTCCGGCTTCATCCAAAAGCTTACCGTGAAGCCCCCTGTTCCAAAATCCAACGCGCCTGATTGCGCCACTACGACCCGCTGACCGGAGACGCCCCTGAAATTCAATGCCTGCCCAATCTGCCCATTCGTCCACCCGGAGTTATCTGCAGGAAATTTTACAAGTGAAGCATTGCCGTGGTTTCCCGAAGAATCCAGCGCGACTGTGCCGCTGCCATCGTCAAGAGCCCACCAGCCAGCAAGGCCCGCAGTGGCATCAGCATGCACGAAATAGGGGAAAAAAATTGCCAGGGGCAGGGCAAAAAACAATATCATCCGGCCATGCAAAACCCTGCTTTCTGCACGGGATTCGGCATGTTTCCGAAACGCACCCGGAGCGTGCCAACAATTACCCATCAAAACCCGGCCCATGGAGAAACCTCAAAGCCCATCGAAGGAAAAGAACAAACAAACTACTATATTATCTCTGCTGTTCGCCAACGGATTTGCTGCAAAGCAATCGCCACTTTCCGGCGAGCAGGCCGGACTTGCCAGCGGCGGTGGTGAATGGCAGGCCCTTTTTGGTCGCCGAAGGCTTCCACCGTTTGCTATAATAAGCTTTTTTCGGAATCATGGGTAAAGGTGGTTTGAAATGTTTCCAGGTTTGGGCGGAATGGACCCGCGGCAGATGAAGGCGATGATGAAGCAGCTTGGGATAAAGAGCGAGGACATTCCAGCGAAAAGGGTCGTAATCGAGGCCGAGGGCAGGAAAATAATAATAGATTCCCCGCAAGTGACAGCAATCAACATGGGCGGCAGGAAAACTTACACGATAATGGGCGAGGAACGCGAGGAAGCAAGCGTGCCGGAAATCCCCGAAGCCGACATCCTGATGGTTGCAGAGCAGGCAGGAGTTTCAAGGGAAAATGCCAGCGCCGCGCTCGGGGAAACAAAAGGCGACATCGCCGAGGCGATTGAAAAACTGAAAAAGTGAATTGTGAAGCCAGGCCGCAGCGGTGCCTTTCCGCCACAATATTGTGAGGGATTTGCTGTTTGAACGCCGCTGCACAAAAAACAGGGAATTGCTTCACTTCGCCCTAGCCAAAGCCATTTCAGCGAGGTTCTTGTCACGGACAACTTCGATGTCGCGCTTCACCATCTTTATTTTCTCGCGTGTATACCTGAAGGTTTCCTTGAATAGGGCGACCGCTTTCTGCACGTCAAAAGGCTTGCAGGAATAGACATCGGCGGTGAAGAAGCCATCGTCGGGAAAGGTGTGGATGCTTATGTGGCTCTCGGCAATTAGCATGAAGCCGGTTATGCCCCCCTTGTCCCAGGTATCCCCGCCGGGATAACATACGATATAGGGCTCGATGAGCTTCTTCATTCCAAGGGCGGTGGGCAGGGCTGCAAGGAAGCGTGAAATTGTTTCACTCTCGCCGAGTGCATTTTTGTCGCACCCGAAGCAGTCAAGCATGAGGTGCGTGCCCTCAAGCAAAATTTTTCCGCCAGAAGAAAAAGCTTTCATTCCCTGATTCCGTTCCGAAAAAAGCATTACGATTTTCAGTCGCTGTTCAACAAAACCAAAAAATCCTGTTGTTATATTATGCGTTTCTGCTTAAAAAGATTTTCGGGAAAAAATAAAAAAAGCGGCCACTGGGCAGAAATAAGTCAGATGTCAAAAAATACTGAAAACACTCGGATTGCCGGCGGCGGTGCCTGGAAATTTTTTTGCACTCCGGTTTCAGCCGCTTCCTGCCGCCGCTTCCATTGCCTGCAGCTGCATTATGCCTGTGCGGGCATTGCCCACAATCATCAGGGAAAGGTTAACATCATCGCCCACGGCGTGGCTTGTGCCCACATAAGCCGGGAAGGAGCTGCCCTCGAGAGGAAGGGCAATGTTCTGGTCGGGGACGAAAATGGAATTGGCGTCTATGCGTACGGACTGTTTCACAGACAGTTCAATGCCGCTGTCAAGCGAGGCCTTTGATGTCAAAGCCAAGAAGCCTTCCTTTGTGCTTGAAAGCAGCTCGACAGTGCCGCTGAGCGCATACTTTGGCTCCTCAACGGAAACGACCGCAAGGCCAAGGGCCTCGATGCCTGACTTTGCTGACTGCAATGCGGCGGGATAATTATTTTCATCCTGGGCCGCGATGGAAACAATGCCCTTGTTCAGGTCGATATTGTAAGATTTCAGGCCGGGGACCAAGGCCATTGCCGAGTTCAGGTCCCCTTTGTTTGCCTTTCCGGGTTCTGCCAGGAGGATTTTTGCCTCACCACCCATTGCGGCAACCCCGAGGGAAGCGTTGTAATCCGCACTGGATTCAAGCACTGCTTTTGCGGCTTCGAGACCGGCCCTCTTCGATGCCGGCGCGCTGCCCTGCACCATGAAGCCATTTTCCATTCCGGCAACCTTGAAAGAATCCGTGACAAAGAAGACCTGCGGAGAAGATGTGAGGTTGCGCTCTATTATGCCTGAAAGCGATGTGATGCTCTGCCCCTGAAATCCCGCATTCAGGGTAACCTCTATCTGGTCTCCTTTTTGCGTGTCAATGGTGACGACTGACTGCGCCTGCTGCCCAGGGGGGGAATAGCTCTGGCTCAGGCCCGCGGTTTCATTCGTGAACTCTATGTCCTTCGGCACGGAAATCAGCGCAAGCGGGAAAACCTCGAATATCTTGAATGCATTCGTGTCCTTTATCTGCTTCAGGGATTCCTGCAGCTTTTCCAGCGACGCGAACCTTACCGAGGTTCTGAAATTCGCCACATTGCCCTGCGTCTCGATGAATTCCGAGCCTGAAACAGCCAGTATGCCCGGCACCCCGCCCAGCTTTGCATCAACCTCTGAAACGTCGAGGGCATCGGTCGAGCCGATGAGCGTTGCATTGGGGAAAACCTGCAGGACTTTTGCCTGGACGCCCTTTGCAGAATATGAAACATTTGTAGCGGGGCCCTGGGAAGGCTGCACGGATGGCACGGGGTTAGGATTTGATGAGTCACGCACGAGCAGCACGAACATTGAACCCGCCATTACAACAAAGACAAGGAGGCTGAAAATCTGCTTTTTTGAAAACGCCATCTGACCACCAAAAGGCAAAACATAAAGCTTTTTATGCGTGAGCCGTTCTCTTTCTTTTCCGCCAGCGCTTTTCTTTCTCTTTTCAAGAGAAAGAAAAAGGGCTGATAACAAGCCTTTAAAACCATTGCGGGCAAAAGCCATTAAGCTTTGATAGTTAATCCTGCGATTGGATTATAAATCAAATTTTTTGGTGAGGAAAATGGCTGGAACAGACACGGCTGGCAAAGACGGCAATGAAAGCAACGCATTGAAGGGTTCTTCCAATGCCAAGGGCAGCGGAAAAAGGGTTGTGCTGCTTGAGTTCACGGGAAAGGAACTAATGAACAACAGGGTTTTTGACACTACATCGGAACATGAAGCGAGGGAAAACGGGCTTTGGAACGAGAACTCGGCATTCAGGGCCGTCCCTATCATAATCGGCCACAATGACATCCTGCCCGCGATTGATGCGGAACTCGATTCAATGAAGGAGGGGGAGGAACGCGTTGTGAGGCTTCCCGCTGAAAAGGCATTCGGCGAAAGGAGGCCTGACCTCATTGTTGTCGTACACCTTAGCCAGTTCACTGAAAGGAAAATAATGCCGCGGCCGGGGCTAATTGTTGACCTCAACGGCTCGCTCGGGAGGGTGCAGACCGTTTCCGGGGGGCGCGTGAGGGTTGACCTGAACAATGACCTCGCGGGAAAAGAGGTTGAATACAAACTGCGCATTGCGAAGGAACTTGAATCCGCGGATGAAAAGTGCCGGGCCCTCGTGGACAAATTCTTCCCCCTGAAGGGAACAAAGGCAGAGGCAAGGCTCGAATCTGGAAAGCTTACCGTGGAACTGCCCAAAGAGCTTGCCCCGCAGCTAGCCAGGCTCGTGCCAGCCTTCTCGAAAACAATGAAGGAAATCATTCCCGGGATAACCGAAATAAAGATTGCTGAAACGCTTGAAACTGAAAAAAAAGATGAAAGTGAAAAACAGGGCGAACCTGCAGGCCCTGCGGAACAGGCGGAAAGCAAAAAATTGCCCGACGCCACAATTGTCCCGGCATCAGTTGCCGAGGCAAAAAACAATGCCATTGCAAAGGAAAAAGCGGAACCTAAAGCCGAGAAAAGGAAGCTCGAAGTCAAGAAAACCGACACCACGATGATTGTCAGGCCATCCCCGAAGGAAAAGCCGAAAGGCATTGCGCCATCGCAATCAACTGAATCGACCGCGATATGGCACGCCAAGCGCAAAACAAGGCCGAGCTGAAAAGGCAAAAGCCTTCAAAAAAATAAATTTGCTCAACTGAAAATAATCCTTTCGATTTCAGCCTTCATTCTCGGGTTAAGGGGAACATGAAGGCCATAGCCGGTTGGCTTCTCAATTATGAAACCCTCCCTGCAAAGTTGTTTCAGCTCGTTTTTGTAATCATTCCAGTGCTCAGGAGGAATGCCCTTCTTCCAAAGGTTGTCAAAAGCAGTATGTTTCCCGCCCCACCAATTGTGTCGCACCATTTTTTCCAGAATGTGCCTTTTTACGTCAAACGCAGTAACATTGAGCTCGACAAGAAACTGATGCAGAAATCAATGGCAGAAATCGGGCCGGTGGCAAAGGCGGAAATTGAGCCAATGACAACAGGGAAAAGTGAGCCGACAGAAAAAATGCTTGCCGTGGCTTATCAGCCAAGGAAGGCAAAGGCATAATCAGATGGATTTCCCGGACCCAAAGTTTTCGGTCCGCGAAGGGCTGGAAAATAGACAGCCAGAAGCATAAGGATAAATTGCGCGAAGAGAGTGACTGGTAAACCAATAACAGGCGGCACCCCTTGTTTTTTCCGGCCAGCCAACCTTTTTAAAGTTTTGGGAACAGGAATTATTCATTCACAAGCTAATTTTGTCAATCGGGTTATTTCTTATGGCAGAGCAAGAGGCTAAGGACGTAAAGACAGGGACAACGACAGTCGGCCTGATTTATGATGGCGGCGTTGTGCTCGCAGCGGACAAGCGCGCGAGCATGGGCCACATCGCATACGAGGAGGAGTCCGAGAAAATTTACAGGGTCAACGACATTGTTGCAATGACGAATGCGGGAAATGTCGGGGATTCGCTCACGGTTATAAGGTTCATACGGTCACAGGCAAAGGTTTACGAGCTTGAGCGCGGCGAGAAAATGACCGCGAGGGCTGCTTCAACCTTGCTCTCGAATGTCCTCGGAGCGAACAGGTATTACCCTTTCATTGTCCAGTTCCTCGTGGGCGGCTTCAACGGCAAGCCGGGCCTCTTCGATGTGACCCCTTATGGGGCGGTTTTGGAAAGGACGAATTACGCGGTTTCTGGTTCAGGCACGGAGCCCGCACTCACGACCCTTGACCTTGGCTACAAAAAGGGAATGGGCGAAAAGGAAGCCATAAACCTAGCGATAAGGGCTGTTGAATCTGGAAAGAGAAGGGATGTTTTTTCAGGCGGCGTAGGCGTCACGGTCTGGGTCGTCGATGCAAAGGGCGTGAGGGAAGTTTCAAAGTCTGCGGTCGAGAGGCCGGCAAAGGAAAGCAGCCAGTGAATGCCTGGCATAAAGGAAACCCAAAATCAGCCAAAAAAAGACGAAAAGGCAGGCAAATTTTGCCCATATAATTTTTGCTTATTTTATCATTTATTAGTTCGGAGTATAGCCACAAAATTTTCATGACACCAGGGAGTTGAACGTATGGAATTCCAGTACCTCAAGGAAGTAAAGGAAATTGTCCAGGCGACTGTGCCTGAAGATGCGGGCGTTTCAAGCGTTGACATCGAGGGCCCCGAAATTGCGGTTTACACAAAGAACCCCAAAGCTTTCCACGACAACGAGTCATATGTGAAGGCGCTGGCGCAGCAACTCAAGAAGAAGATAAACATACGGGCCGACAAGAGCCTGCTCATGGATGAAAAGGAGGCGAAGGAGAAAATCCTGAGGATTATACCTGAGGACGCCAAGGTCTCCGATGTCCAGTTCATGGAGCCTTTTTCAGAAGTAATGATAGAAGCCCTGAAGCCCGGCCTCGTGATAGGGAACGGGGGCCAGACATCAAAGGACATAATAATCCAGACGGGATCGACCCCGAAAATCGTGAGGTCGCCAACCCAGCCTTCGGAAATACTCGTGGGAATAAGGAGACACCTCGTGAAATATGCGGGCGAAAGGAAAAAAATCCTGCAGGAAACCGCGAGGAAAATCTATTCTGAAAAGTGCCAGCCGAGCTGGATAAGGCTCACCCCATTGGGGGGGTTCAGGCAGGTCGGAAGGAGCTGCATAATGGTGGAGACCCGCAAGACAAAAATCCTGCTCGACTGCGGGGTGAATGTCGCAGCGCAGAGTCCTGAGGAGGAATATCCTTACCTCGATGCGATAAGGTTCCCGCTCACCGAACTCGATGCGGTTGTACTGAGCCATGCCCACATGGACCACTGCGGTTTCATCCCTTACCTGTTCAAAATGGGATACCGGGGGCCTGTTTACTGCACCGAACCCACAAGGGATTTATCTGCATTGCTGCTTTTTGACGCGATTGAAATCAGCGCAAAGGAAAACAAGGAGCACCCTTTCAGCGAGCGCGACGTCAAGGAAATGCTCAAGTACTGCATAACGCGCGAGTACCGCGAAGTCACAGACATTGCCAATGACATCAGGATTACCTTCCACAACGCGGAGCACATATTAGGCTCTGGCTCGGTGCACCTGCATATAGGGGAAGGGGCGCACAACCTCGTGTATTCAGCAGACATAAAGTACGGGTTCACGAGACTGTTCAACAACGTTGACATAAATTACCCGCGCCTTGAAACACTTGTGCTCGAAAGCACTTACGGCGCAAAGGAGGACGTGAAGCCATCGCGCGAGGACACTGAGGCACAGCTGCTCAGGGTTATGCAGGAAACTGTTTCACAGGGCGGAAATGTGCTCCTGCCGGTATTTGCAGTGGGAAGGGCGCAGGAGCTGCAGCTCGTGATAGAGAACTATTACCGCAAAGGCCTCCTTGACCCTGAAACAAAGGTGTACATTGACGGCCTCACGAGGGAAAGCTCCGCGATACACACGGCATACCCTGAATACCTCAGGACCATTGTCCAGAAGAGGGTTCTGCAGAACGATTCGCCTTTCACTTCTGAATTGTTCCAGGTCGCAAAGCCGGAGGACAGGGACAATATAATAAAACAGGGAAAGTCAATCATACTGGCTTCGAGCGGAATGCTCACGGGCGGGGCGAGCCTTAGTTACTTCTACAGGATGGCCGAGAACCCGGTAAACACGATAATATTTGTAGGGTACCAGGGCGAAGGGAGCATGGGAAGGAAAGTGCAGCAGGGCCTCAAGACAATGCCGATAACGGAGAACGACGGCAGGACAAGGAAGCTCAATGTCAACATGCGCATTGAAACGCTGGACGGCTTTTCGGGTCACTCGGACAGGAACGAGCTGGTAGCCTACATGCGCAACCTAAAGCCAAAGCCGAAAAGGGCACTCATCAACCACGGCGAAGCTGCAAAGACCGTTGAGCTTTCAAGGTACTTCTCTGCAAAATTCATGGTGCCCTCGCAGAGCATAAGGAATTTGGACACGGTACGCCTGAAGTGACGCAACCTTTTCCTTTCTCTTGAAAAGAGAAAGTAAAAGTTGATCAAAAGGAAAGAGAACCGCTCACGCAGAAAAATGCCAGGCTTATCCCACTATTTGCGGGATATCCGTCGCACCCAACAAACATACGCCCTTCCGAGGCGCTCTCAGACGAAACTGTTGCTGGACACTGTAAGGCTCAAATGAGGAAATTTTTATAGGAAGATTACACCCTTTTCTTTTAGGTGAAACTGATGAAATGGAAAATTGCCCTTGAAATTGATGAGGATGGCTGGTATACTGCCACCGTTCCTTCTTTACCCGGGTGCATAAGCCAAGGAAAGACAAGGAATGAAGCGCTGAAGAATGTCAGGGAAGCTATAGAGCTGCATGCAACTTCCACTAACTCCGCGCAATAACCCAAAAAAATTCCCTCAACACCCCAAAAAAAATCTGCCCGACTTATTCCAAAACTCTTTTTCTTTTTCCAACAAAAATTAGGAAATTATTAAGCAAGGCAAAGCAATGAATTCCCGTTCCAAAGTTAAATTTGAGAAGTTCGGCAATAAATGGTTATGTTGCCGGCAAAAAGCGAAGACTGGCCAAAATTGAATTAACAAAAACCCCATTTAGCAAGAAATGTTATTTTGGCGATTAGGCACAAAATTCTCTGCGAAAAGGCATCTAATACATAACCGATTTTTTTCGCTTTTTTCAATTTTTTTATTTTACGAAAAAAAACCAAGATATACATAAGAAAAAAGCCCGTAAAAGCCTCTTTTTTGCCTATAACTCGAGCAAATGACAATTTTTGGCAAACAAAGGCTGCAGCGTGCTCCGTTCAACCGAAAAGTATTTATATAAGAAAGGGCTTACTGGGTTGCAGTTTTGGGCACTGGTGGAGTAGATGACTCGTTCAAATGAGGATTCGAAGGCCCGCCAGGCCAGGGCTGATGCCTTGGTGAAGTGCCTCGAACAAGGCGGTGAGAGGATTCAAGACGAAGCGATTGGTTTCGAAAAGGCCTTTTCTAGTGTTTTTTCAAAAGCCAGTGAGCTTTGATCACCCCTTCCTCCCCTCTCCGCCTTACTCTTTTTCTTCAGTGGAAGCACTGGTTTTTGGAAACCCGCTTTGCCGCATAAAACAGGCTTTGCACCTGTGAAGGGATGGCTTTATAGCTATGATAGATATTGAACTTCGTTTTCCGACTAAGGGCTTTTGCTTAAAGTCCGTGAAATTGGCTTTTCTTCGCGGTTCTATTTGCAGCCTGTTCGAGATTTGGCGGCTTTATTTCGGCAATCACAAGCAGTACGAAAAATGGATTGCAGGGCAGGAATAAGCCACATCCTGGACACATGCGGACAACAATCGGTTTTATTTTACAATCCAGGCAAATTTCACTCATGCGCCTCATCATCACCGGCACCCCGGGAACGGGAAAGACAACGCTCGCGAAGAAGCTCGGCGAAGCACTCGGCTTCAAGGCCGTGAACGAGCGCGAGTTCGCATTGGCTGAAGGGATTGGGGAATTCGACCCTGAAAACAACGAGCTTGTCGTGCCGCTGGAAAAGCTAGGGACGCGGCTAAATAAATTCCTTGCAAGGAACGACAACGTGATTATAGAGGGGCACATGCTATGTGAAATAAGGGCAAAGGCGGATTCGGTTGTTTTGCTGAGAGTGGAGCCAGAAAGGTTGGCTGCGCGCCTTGAACTCAGGGGTTACAGCGACGAGAAGGTGCAGGACAATGTTTTCTGCGAGGGAATTGATTACTGCAGGAAGCACTGCCTCAGGAATTACCCGAAGGCGAAAATAATCGAAATCGCGAACAACAAAAGCATTAAAGAAACTTTATGCGAAACAATAGTGGAACTCCGCTCTAAAATGAAGCTAAAAATAAAAAGCGGGGCAGGAAAAAAAAACGCAAAAAGGGGATTAAGAAGAAAAATGCAGAAAAAAGCCGGAAAAAGCAAAAAATAAAAGTTAATTAAGTGGTTTGGAACTCATTATTAGGAAGTTCAAATAGCAAATAAACAGGAAGGGGAATTAATGGGGAATAATTGGAAATATTGCATTGCACTTTTCGCCCTGCTCCTTGCGGGTTACATAACGAGCGCCGCCACGATAAGCGAGCAGGACTTCAAATCACAGGGAAAGCAGGATTTCTACATAAGTGATTCTAATGTTTTTTCCTGCAAAGATTTTGATGTTTCATTGCCTGCTGACACCAACGCCGAAATTTTCCCTGTTTTCTCGCTCAGGGCAAAGTTCCTTCCGAGCGAGGCAGGCAACCCGCTTATAACGCTTTTCATAAACAGCCAGAAAGAAGCCTTTGCGGAATACAGGCCTGCCGATTTCAGGAATGGCGTTGCAAGGATTGTGCTGCCTTTCGGGACGCTGAGAGTCGGGGACAACACAATAAGGGTTTGCGGCAAGGCGGCCCCTGGAAATTCAATATGGATTACCGCGGATTCAACTTTCGGCCTTTATGAGATGCCTTATTTCCCGAAAGAAGGGGGCCTTGAGTTCCAGCTTGAATCTACAAAGCCCCGTGTAAAGGTCCCTTTTGACATCATTGCGGTCGCAAGGAACTTTGGCAGCGTTGACGCACCGATTTCGCTGAGCTACAGGCGCATTGATCTCAGGGAGGCATTGCCCGAAGCGAGCGTGCTTGGAGGCGAAACATCGAAGACAGGTGTCGTGGAAAAGTGCCGGGAATGGTCCACTGGCGGAAAATGTGCTGTTCCGGGAGAACTAAGGATTTCCTATAAGGCGGTTGCAAACAAGGCAGTGCCAATGAGCCTGCTTCCCGCTGTAATGGTTTTCATGAATGCATTCGGCGAGGAGGAACAGTTTATTTCGAACAGGCCTGCAATAGAGGCAATAGACTCCAACAGGGTTTCGGGCCAGGTCCTGCTTGAGAACGACAAGGCTGTTGCTGGGCAGAAGATGCCTTTGAAGATTGTCCTCAAGAACACCGGGGTGCAGGCGCGCGGCATAAAAGTGACATTGAGGACAGGCATGGAGATTTCAGGGCAGGATTCACAGGAAGTCCCAGTGCTCAATGAGGGCCAGTCGCAGGAACTCAGGTTTGAAGCAGGCGCAACACAGCCCGGAAATTATGAGATAAGCTGCCTGATTGAATATGAGGGGGAACAGTACAGCTGCCCGGGCACCACAATCCTTGTCGAGAAGCCGGCGCTTTCAATAGAAATGGCGGGTGCGCTGCTCCTTACCCTTGCGGGCCTTGGCGTGCTCGCTTATTTCTACTATTTCAAGAAAGATTACCCGGCTTAACCCTGCGGCATCCAGCTTTCATTGCTAATGCCCCTTACAGGCCGTTCAGCAACCAATCCCTCACCTTTGCCTTTTTCCCCTTTTCCGGTTTTGCGGTAAATGTAAATGCCTGCACCGACTATTGCCACTATCAGGAAATAAACTGCAGGGGGGATTTCATTCCTCGGCAGGGCCGCCATCCCGGAGCCTATTGATTCCTGCACTGCATTTGAGGCGAGAATCGACTTGAGGTAGGATTTCCTTTCAAGGGCGAGCTTTGCATTCAGCAGGCCTGCCTCGGAGTCAGCCTTTCCGGCACCAGTATTTTTTTGGATTGCGTCTGCGGCTGCATAAGAGGACGCTGCAGAGCTTTCCATTGCCTCCAATGCCTTTCCCGCCTCTTCGTTTGCGGCCTTTGCTGACGCAACAATTGCAGCGAGCCCTTCCTTTTCAGCGAGCTTGGACACATCCGCGAACCTGCCCGAATCCAGGAAAGCGGAGATTTTCTCGGCTAGGCCTGAATGCTTTTCCGCATCATCAGCTATTCCGCGGAGTTCCTTGAGCCTTGCCTGCGAAATCGGCAGGAAAGGATAAATCGAATCCAGCTCGCCTTTTGTGAGTTCTGAAAAGTTGCGTTCGATCAGGGTTGTTTTCTGGCTTAGCGCAGCTGACACAGTGCTCAGCTCATTGGCAGCGCCAAGTGCGGCAGCAGCACCGGCTTTCACTGAATCTGCATCCGCTTTCCTCGCTTCCATTTCCTTTGCCTTTTCCCTGAGCGTGTTTAGGGCTTTTCCGGCCTGTTCAAGCTTTCCTGAAAGGGCAAGCATCTCAATGTCAAGGCCATATGACACAAGGGCGTTCCTGTCCTGCTCAAGAACGGCTGCGCCGCGGATAATGGAATCCTTTCCGGAAATTATTGCTGCTGCGGCCTGCATCCGGCCAAAAGCGTTTTCATCGGGGAAACTGCCGAAACCGCCAATCGACCCATTACTGCCATTGCTATCCTGGAGGCGCAGGGAATTTCCGTCGCCTGCAATGACAGGGGAATTTGCTCCGGGGGCATTGGCATCGGCGGCATCGCCTTCATCGGGAAAGCAAATTATTATTGAATTAATTCCTGCGGCGAGGGACGAGAAATTAAATTCTGTTTTGTTTGCATCAGGCGTTTGTACAAATGAAACGTTGCCGGTGGAAAAAGCCGTTGACGCGCCCTGTGAGGGAATGGGCAAATTTGCGGAGAATTGCAGCGGCAATGAAAGCCCGTTGTTCTGCAATGCGATGCGGATGCATTTCCCCTTGAAGCCCGGGAGGGCTGCTTCCGAAACCGATGCCTTGCATTCAAAGGCTTCCCTTGCGAGCAGGGGGAGGGCATCATCCATGCCAAAAAGTATGCCCTCGAGGAGCTTTGAGGTTTCCGCTGCACTTTCTGGAGAAACGCCGTCCAGTTTCAGCAGGCCGCCTTCGAATTTTTCTGAAGCACTTGCAAAATCGCCGATAATTTTTTCGGCCTTTTTCCCGGAAGCGAGGCATTCAAAGTTTTCCAGGATGTATTTTGCGAAGCCTGTTTTCTGGCTTGCTTCTGAAAACAGGGAATTCGCCCTTGCAACAGAATGCCCTGATTTGGCTGACTGCTCGAGCACGCTTATCAGGCCCCTGCAGGAATCCAGCAAGAGGAGCGGGTCATTGTAAGGCCTTTCAATGCGCATCATGCCACCGAGCCGGGCAGTAGCCTCGCCCGAGGAATCAAAAGCCAGGAGCCCCGAGCATTTTGAGAAGCAGTCAGATATTCTTTTGGAGGCAAATTCCTCCGGGGCGCCGCTTTCAATCGCGGATGAAAGCTCGCTGAAAGTTTCCAATGAATCTTCGCAATGCCTGAATTCGCCTGTTTTTTCAAAGCGCTCGATTGACAAGGAGAGCTTCTCGCGCAGGGCAGCGGCAACAGGGCCAGAGGAGGAAAAGCCTTTCGAGGAAATTGCGGCCTTCGCACTTTCAAGCTCAACTGCGCAGGAGCCTGACGCCGATGCAAGCTTTTCCTCTGCAACGGCAACTTCGCCTGCGAGGGAATCCGCTTCGAGGCCTTGCCTGAAAATTTCCCATGACACTTTGCCGGGGGTGGATGATTTCAAAAAATCGGCTTCTTCAGCGGAGCGGAGCCCTGCCTCTATTCGCGAAGCATTTTCATTGAAACGCCGGATAAAATCCCGCGGAATGCCTGCAGCTGAAAACCTGCCCGCGCCACCGGATTTTTCTGAAACATCTTTTGCCCTTTCCCCAAGGCTTGCAAGGAGGGTTCTTGCCCTTTTTGCCTCTTCCCTGTTGCTTTCAGCGAGGCCGAGCCTGTGCCCGGAGTCATTCCTGAACATTGCAAAGAATTCGCCTGCGGCAGAAGATTCCTTCCCGATGATGCCTGAAACCGCCTCAAATACTTCCGAGGGCGGCACCCTTTTCAGAAGCCCGACAGAGTCTGAGATGCCAATGAAACTGTCAAGCATTTGCGATGCGCCGCTGAAAACCGGCAGCAGCAGGGATATTGGAAAGTCCTTTTCCTTGAGGCCTGAAAGCTTTGCAATCCGCGAATCATTCTCCGCGAGCAGGCTGAAAACGCTTTTTTCCGGAATCACTTTCCCCATGCCAAGCTTTTCGGCTATCCCATTCAATTTTTTTTCCTCGCGGAGGGAAACCGCGGCATAGGTTTCTGAAGAGGAATTTCCGCGTGAAAAATCGATTATGTTCTGGTTCAGCAGTATGAAATCGTCAAAGAGAGGCTGGTTGCGCACTAGATTTATGTCCTGGCCTTCTAGCACTGCCACCTCGACAAGAATTGATTTAGAGGCCTTTTCGCTGAAAAGGTCGGTTTCTTTCGCCACGGACAGGAGATTTGCACGCAGTTCATTTGCCATCTGGGGGATTTTTGCAAAAGACCCTGAATTGCATTCAGAACGGATATCCTGAAGGGTTTCCTTTGCGCGGTTCATGAAAAGCCATGAACTGGCAACATGGCCTTTTGCGCTGAATAGTTCTGAAGCAACTTCATGGCTGAAAGGCAGCAGGTTAAGCCTGAAAGCGGTTTCCGCTTCAGAGAAGCAGCGTTCAGTGGTTGAGCATTCAGGGATGTTCGGGAAAGGGTAGGATGAAAGCTCGAGGCACTCTAGCCTCGCTTCCTTTGTGGGAACGTCGATGCAGCCGCTGAAGGAAGCCGTGAAAAAAATCAGCACAGTGGCTGCAAAAGCGGCAGGGAAAACACCGGCAGGCAGCATGATGATGCACCTGTTCTTTTGCAAAGGCATTACAAAAGCAGGCAGGCAAACAAATATAATTATTTCGACAATTGACGAATTAATTGAATTGGCGTTCTGCTGTTGCTTACCCCGCAATCCATGGTAAAGGGCATTTTCTGCGAAGGGGAAGCATTTTATCCGCCAAAGATGGAATAGTAACATGCCCCAAGGCAACACGGGAAAAACAATTGAACGGGATTTCGCCCTGCTCTCTGAGTCTCTCACAGGCAGCATGGCCCTGCTCGAAAGGAGATACACCAAAGGCGAGGTTGCAAAGGAGGACTATGAAAATGCGAGGGACGCGATAAGCACATGCCTTGACGCGGTTTTCCTCTGCAATGCAATAGGCAAAAAAATATGGGAGATTGACGATTTCTGCACTGAGAACCTGGGCGGCATAATCGGATTGGGGCGGCGCAGCGCCTTCGGGGGGTGCCTAGCAAAAAAGAACGAAATCCAGAAGCTGTTCGCCCCGGTTTCCCGCGCGTTTGCTGAAAATGCCAGACAATGGCACGGCTCGGAGGCGAAGGCCGCCCTGCCTGCAAAAGGGAAAAAGGCGGGGACTGGCATTAAGGCATTTTCAAAGTTCAGGGCAGAGTTCGGGGAAATGCACTCAGGCCTAATCGAAATGGAGCATGCCCTGAAAAAAATAGTGGAAGCGGATGCGTTCGACAAGGTGAAGCAGGCCGGAATCCTGAACGAACTTGAAAAGACCCTCGGAAAGGTCGAGGCACGGGAGAAAGAAGACAGGGCGACTCTTGAACTCGCGGATGAATTCGTGATTGACGTGCCGGAAAAAATAGCAAAGGAAAGGCACCCTGCCCCGAAGCGCGAGGCAAAGGGAAGGAAAAGGAAACAACTCGACTAGCTTGATATTTTGGCCTTGCTCGGCATATCCTTGCATGGACAAAACAAATATATGTGGATAAACTGCCCAAATTGCCCATTGACTTTCAGGAGCCTTCAGGAAACGTCCAGCTTGTACTCGCCATTGTAATCCGGGGCGCCGCAGACGCTCGGGGGAATGTTGTTCTCGAGGAGGCAGTTGTACAGTTCCTCGGCCCTCGAATCGAGGCGAGAGTTTTCCTCGATGATGGAATTGGTGTCTTTTGCCTGAAGGCCATAAAAGGCAGGGTCAATGTAAGTGTGCACCAGGAAACCCCCTATTGCAAGGCCAAGTATGAAAAACAGGGCAAAGAGCTTGCGCTCTGTCGTCCAGAAGCCATTGCCGCGCACATTGCCTTCGAGAGTCGTTTCCTCATCAGCAGCCATGCAAATAAGACGCACAGGATTTATTTAAAGCTGAGCATCCTGCACTGATTTCTTGGCTTTTCGCAAAATGGCAATTATTGCAGTGAATGCAATTGCGGCCAGCGGAACAGGAATTTCCGGCACTGCGCTGCCCCTGTTGTCCGCAACCTGGACCGCGGCACTGCCTGAATTGTCAATGGCAATTGTTTCCCCGGGCTGCACCGGAACGGAAACAGTGAAAACATACACGCCGGGCTCGGTCATTCCATCAATGCCCATTTCGGCAGTGAAAGACAAAGGAGCTGCGGGCGTTCCAACCGGCACTGGATTCGCGGGAATATCTATTGTTTCCCGCCTTCCGGATGGCCCGGTCTTTGTCAGGGTCACAGGAACTTCTTGAATGGCCCCGCTATACCTCACAGGCGCGATGGAAAGAACTATTTTTTGGTCCTTGCCTTTGAGGTAAAGGGTCTTTTCAGGGATTATTGAAATGCCGAGCACGTTGTCAGTGCTGCCAAAAGATTCCGCAAACGGGGCAAGAACGGAAAGCGCCAAGGAAACGAATGCCAAAGCCATAAATAGGCGACTCGGAAGTATGCGAACCGCTGAACCCATGATTACCACAACATAGATGCATTAATTGTATAAAAATGTGAAGGAAGCGGAAAATGATTCAAAAGTCAATCCCTTCACCATCTATTGCCATTTCTTCCCTCGCGAATTTGAACTTAGTGCTTCTGCCGCCCAAATCTTGGCGCACCAGGAGCACAATCCGGCTTGGCCTGGAGGAATCCTTCACAATATATCCAGAGGCCTTTGCAAAGCCCTTTGTCCAGGACATCACTTCGCTGAAAGACGGCATGTTTTCGCGCCCCAGCCTCTTGCGCGACTCGCCCAGATGCATATAGGATTTTACTTCAACGAACTCAGGGGCCATCCTGCCAATAACATCAACCCATTGCCCAATGAGGCCATTGTCGTCATTGACATTTTTTATTAGCGTTATCCTGACGACCTTCCGTGTTTTCATGCCGGAAATAATTTCAAGCGAGCGTAACAGGTTTTCCCACGAGGCCCCTGCAGATGGCCTGTTCACTTTTTTGAACATTGATTCATTAGGCGCGTCAAGGGAAACATAAAGCTGCGAGGGCAGGAACCCGGAGTTTTTTGCCATCTTCCTGAACACGCCGGTTTCCTGCGCATTGGTAACAAGGAAAACGCTCTTTGTCCCGGGCAATTTTTTCAGTTCCGCGATGAGTTCACATATTTTCGGGTAAAGCGTTGGCTCGCCTGAAAGCGAAATAGCCCAGTGCGAAGGGAAGGCGATTTTTTCAAACCTTTCCGGGCCGACGACTTCGAGGCCCTTGAAGCCGTAAAGGAGCTTTTTCCTCGCGGCAATTGAACCGGAAATTATTTTTTCAGGACTGTCGATGCTTGCCCCGGAAAGGCCTCTCTTCTGCATCCATTCCATTGGCCGCCAGCAGAAAATGCAGTTCTCGTTGCACCACAGCACCGCGGGCGACATCTGGCAGCACTGCTCACATTCTACCCCATAGAACTTCTGCTTGTAGCACACGCCTTCCCTGCGCAGGGCCTTCTTGCTCCAAGAGCAAACCTGCACGCCGGAGTGGGAACCGGCAAGCTCATACTTAGCGGAGCGGAGCTTGGAGACCTGCATCTGCGAGAGGAATTCCGTTTCTTCGCAGGGGCTTGTTTTCGCTGAATTTTTCGCTGCGATTCTATTTCTGCCCTTGCTGCCGAAATTGTTGCCTTGCTTGCTCTCCGGAGCCATGAATAGAAAGCCAGGGGAAAAGCGTTTTAAAACGAGGGCTGGCCGGATTTTGTAAAGGCCAACCATTACCTCAAAAATGTTTTCGCGAGGAGCAGACTCCAGTAAATTGTATGATAAGGGCAGCGAAGGCTGGCGGAGAATAATTCATTTGCAATTATATTAATATGCGGATCGACAAGTTCCTGCTCGAATTTTCTCAATTCGCCATAAATCACGGCCAAGTTCTGCCCCCCGATTTGTAAAATGAGTTTTAATTCAGCCACATTGGGGTTAACCCGGATTTTGTACTCAGCGCCTCGCTTGTATTTTTCATCAGCATATCTCGAGAGCGAATCAACCAAAGCAATTGTATTCAATCTCGCTGCTTCTGGCACCCCCCCCGAGTTCGCACGCGGCATTGGCAATGAATTTTATGCAGAGCTTTTGCTGGACAAGCTCATTCGCCTTGTCTTTATCCGTTCGCCTGGCAAAACGCATTTCAAATGGGAATTTTTCCTGCAGTCCAAAGGCATAGCCCAAAATCGAATCCTTTGCTTCTTCCATAGTAAGCAGACCTTCCGTCTTTATTCTCGGATATCGTATCAGGCGCTCTTCCTTTTTATGCAATGGCAACATTGCGTCCCTCATTTCACTTCGGATTTCCCGCACACTTTTCCCCCTTAGCCTTTCCCTAATTGAAAGCAGTTCCGCCCTGCCTTCGCGGGGTTTTTGTGTTGAAATCCGCATGGGCAGGCTCTTATTGAGGCGGTTCAGAGACCTGCGCAGGAGTCTTCCAGCGGGATGTTTTACCATGACTGAAAACCGGTTCAAAAGGCAATTAAACTTAAGCATGGCCATTATTTTTGACTTTGCCCAAAAAGGATTTAATTTCTCTGGCTGTGAATAAACACATGGAAACAAAAAAACCCCTTGACTTTTTCCAAGACCTGATTTCCCTGAAGAAAATGCTGGTTTTGTACAGGGACAACCCGGGTGTTCCGTTCGGCCACTGCAAAAGGAAGTTAACGTGACCCCGAGGCGCTCTCTGAAAAATTGAAGGGGCTCATAGGGGCGGAGTTTGTCATGGTAAAAAACGGAAAAGGCCGAGCCTGTTTACCTTGAGCAAGGAAGGCCATGAGCCTGAGCACCGCGGGCTGAAGCCCTGCGAAGCATTTCCGTCAACGGGGTTCCCGCAGGGAACTGGGTTGGCGGGGTCTCATAAAAAGCCGTCAACGGCAACGGTTTGACAAAACTGAATAATACGCCAATATTTCATTTGTCAAACCGTTGAAAGGGCCCCGAGCAAAAACCTCGCCATAAATGGCGAGGGGTCCT
>CABMIU010000047.1 GCA_902386385.1 uncultured archaeon | reverse complement strand
TCTCAACCTGTGCTTTATCATGCCTGAAGGTGTGCGGATGTTCCAGGGGCTGAAAAGGTTTTTCAGAAAGCCGGGCATTGGCCTGGCCCCAAGACCCTATGCCGGGAAAATTTTCGCGATGAAAGCCCTCAGGGGAATCCGTAACCTCAATGCGCGTGTAAGGCTATGGGCGAACAGGCGCAGCGGTGTTAGCAAGCTCACTATGCAAAGGACCAGGGCGGAGGCGGTGGCGCTTTACCGCAGATGGGTTGAATCTACCAGTAAAACAGACGTTTGGAGTGGCGCCGATGACGCTGCTGAAATTCAGCATGAATGGGCTACTTTTTTAAGCCTCATTGAAAGCCTGAAGCCACGGCACCCGTGACTTATTTTCGCAAGTTGATATAAAATTCCCGTTCCAGCACCTTTTCCATTTTGCCCTTTCCCGCTACAATGCGCGTTCCCGTGCCCTGTTCTATTTCCTTGCGGTATTTTTCAAGGAATTTCCTGTCGGAGCAGTCAAACTCCGTTTCAACTACTTGTGAGGGGTTGAGTTTCGCCTGTTTCCTCATGTCCTGTATGCGCCTGCGCAGTTCCATGAGTTCCCATTCCTCGCGAAGGGCCTCATTCGCTTCGGTGTTCAGGAAAAGCTTCCCTTCGCCGAATGCCTTTGCCGCGTAATTCCCCTTTGGCTCTGCTTTTGTCTCGGAGAATTTTTTCACGTTAGCGCCATCGGCTATTATCTGCATCGCATTCGGGAATTCCTTCCCGCCAGCGCTCATATAAACGAGTTCCTGCAACGGCCACCTGAGCCTCAGTTTCTGCTCTTCGCGGAGGCTCAGCACTGCTTCTAGCAGGGCCTTTGCCTTCTCCACTTCAGTTTCAATGTTTTTGTCGATGCAGTTTTCCTGCCCTTGTGGCAGTGAAGTGTAGTGCACTGATTCCGGCATCCCTTCCGGGCGGGAATGCTGGTAGTAGAATTCAGACATATGCGGGACTATTGGGGCGAGCAGCCTTATGAGCGAATACATCACATGGCTGAATACCTGGGAGAGCGCTGCCTTGTCTTCTTTTGCCCTGTCCCTGACCATTTTTATGTAAGTGCGCGAGAATTCCTCGAGCACAAAGTATTCCGCAAGCGAAACTACTTTCGGGTAATCATATTTTTCATAGGCTTCATTCGCTTCCCTTAGCATCGAGTGCAGCTTGCTCACTATCCACCTGTCCTCTGCCTTCAGCCTTTTCGCGTCTATCTTTTCCGCTTTTGTGAAGTCAAGGTCGAGGTAAATTGCCGCGTAATTGTATGAGTTCCAGAAGGTGTTGTAGAACCTCTGTATTTCCCTGAACGCTTCCCAGTCGAATGCCATGTCCTCGCCGCTGAATCCCCTTGCGATGTAATGCCTGAGGTAATCCCTGTTGTGCTTTTCCATGACTTCCTTCGGCGAGACGATGTTGCCCTCGCTCTTGGACATTTTCCTCTTGCCGAGGTCGAGCACCATTCCGTGCATCGCTATTTCCTTGAATGGCTTTTCGTCAAAGCATATTGTGCTGGTTATGAGCTGTGAATTCCACCATCCACGTATCTGGTCCTTGCCCTCTATGTTTATGTCTGCCGGCCAGTATTTCACGAATTTGCCCTCGTTTTCTGGATAGCCCAGGCTTCCCCACGAGGTGACGCCGGAATCGAACCAAACGTCAAGCACTTCAGGCACCCTTTCGAATGTTCCCCCGCACTCGCACTTCCATTTTATGGAATCAATCCATGGCTTGTGCAGGTCGCCCGGGAAGCTGCCTGAAAGTTTCTTCAGTTCTTTTGCCGAAGCCACGACTGTTTTCTTCTGGCACGAGCCGCATACCCATATCGGGAGCGGGGTTCCCCAGTAGCGCTGCCTCGATACTGGCCAGTCCCCGAGGTTTTCGAGCCAGTTCCGGAACCTGTCCTTGCCCCATTCAGGGTGCCACTTTACCTTTTCGTTGAGTTCGAGCATCCTCTCCCTTATCGCTGTCACCCTGAAGAACCATTGCGGCGTTGAAATCATGAGCAAGGGCGTCTTGCAGCGCCAGCACACCGGGTAATCATGCGTGTAATCGACCTGCGCGACAAGGCAGTTCATCTCCCGGAGGTCTGCTATTATTTCTGAATCTACAACTCGCGCTTTCTTGCCTGCATACTTTCCGGCTTCCTTTTCAAGCATGCCGCTGAGGCCGACGATGCTCACGACAGGCAGCCCTGCCTTTGTGCCGGCGTCATAGTCCTCCTTTCCGCATCCGGGCGCGCAGTGCACTAGCCCTGTGCCGTCCTCCACGTTGACATAGCGGTCACTCATTATCACGCGGTAAGCGTTATGCAGTTCCCCGAGCGTCAGGTTCTTTGCGAGCGGGTTTTCATACATGGTTCCTTCGAGGTCCTTTCCCGTGAGCTTTTTCTTTATCGTGAAACCCGCCTCTAGGAGCTCCATCAGTGGCTCGAGCCTTTCCTTTGCAAGCACCCAAGTTTCAGTGCCGACCTGAACCTCGACATATTCGAACTTCGGGTGGGCCATTACACCAGTGTTTGAGGGCAGTGTCCAGGGAGTTGTTGTCCATATTATGAGGAACTTGTTTTCCTGGCTTTTGCCATCCTTTCCGATGGCCCTGAATTTCACGTAAATCGAACTGTCTTTTTGCTTGACATATTCAATTTCATTGTATGCGACCGCTGTTTCGCAGTGGGTGCAGGCATGGATTGGGTATTTGCCCAGGTAAAGGAGGCCTTTCTCCTCCGCCTTTTTGAATGTCCACCATATCGCTTCTATGTATTTGTTGTCGAGCGTCAGGTATGGGTCCTGCCAGTCCATCCAGACCCCGAGGTTGTCGAATTCGCTGTTCATTATGCCGATATACTGGGTCGCGTATTCCCTGCACTTGCCTATGAAGTTTTCCACCCCGTACTTTTCGATGTCTGACTTGCTCGTGAAATTAAGCTCCTTCTCCACCTTGTTTTCTATCGGCAGGCCGTGGGTGTCATACCCCGGCTGGTCGAGCACGGAGAAGCCCTGCATGCGCTTCCTGCGCATCGTGATATCCTTCACGATTTTGTTGAGCGCCGTGCCCATGTGTATGTGCCCCGAGGCATAAGGCGGGCCGTCCATCATGTAAAAGCCCTCTCCATTCTGGTTGAGCTTCCTCGCCTTTCCAGGCACGCCCTTTTCCTTCCAGAATTTCCTGATTTCCTCCTCCTTTGCGAGGGAGTAGCTTTCAAGCGGCTTCATAAGAATCATTCTGCAGCGCATTTGTTCTTTTTCTTTTTGCTTCGTGTTTTTCTTTCTTTACACTTTTCTTTTTCCCCAGGGTTTTCCTTGTCCCTTCGGGACGAGGCCTCACAAAGCCCAAAAGGCTTTGTAAGGTCTTTTCGTGTCAACGAAAAGAAAAAGGCTGGATGGGAGTAGGAGGATTCGAACCTCCGACACTTGGTGTATAAGACCAATGCTCTACCAGGCTGAGCTATACTCCCACGCCGGAAACCGCCGGCGGTACGGTGTACCATCTTCGTCCCTTCGGGACTCGATGGAACTTGCTCGCTCCGCTCGCAGTTAACTACGTTCCATTTTTCTTTCGGGCTTTGCCCGCTTAGTAGAATGCATTAAATTAGGTTTAAAAACGTAGATAATTCATTTTGGTTCAATAAACTTGGCAATTTGTTTTCTTCTTGCGGCTGCTATTTCTTTTGTAATTGCATCCCCGCCATAATAATGATGGGAATACCCCGTTGTTTGTGCTGATTTATCTCTTGCTCTTCTAGCGTGCCCTTCAAGAGTTTCTGCCTGCCGATTAAAAAAGTTTGACATCGCTTGTCTGCTCTTCTTTATAATTCCCATTTTTCCACCCCCTAATAAGGCTATATCACCCTGAGGTATAACATAAAAATAACACGGTAGCTCATATTTATTTGTTTTGGCTTAAGCGGCCAAAATGTAAGATAGCATAATTCTTGCCAGTTCAAATTATTTCCTTCAGGCTCAGGTTGTTCGCTGTGTTCACATTGAAGCAGCCCTGTGCCTCGGTGATTTTCCCGTATTTCCCTGTGTTCAGCCTGAGCGAGCCCCTGTAAACAGAAGTGTATGCATTGGAGATTCTGTAGCAGCCGCCATTTTGGACTAAATCAATGCTTTCATCCCAGAGCGAGAGGTATATGCAGCCTGTTTCGTCCCCGACAATGGCGTCGCACACCCTGTGAATCATGCCGTCCTGTGAGGCGACCTGCCTTTCCTTGTTTTTGTCCTCGACCTTCACGAGTATTTCTATTTTTTTCTGGCCGGCCTTGAGGTCATTGGTTTTCATTTTCCCGCCGCCGGTTTTTTATGGTGCCCGAAAGTATCTGGCCTATTCCCCTTTAGGGGAATAGCCGTCGCACCCAACCGACGAAACGGTTGTTTTCCCGCCACCGTTTTTTCCGATGCCATGAACAGGTCGATTTTTTTGCAGAGCGCTTTTACTGTCGAGTCGTTCTTTATTTCCATTTCCGCTGCATCGATGACTTTGCCGAGGCCCTTTTCTGCGGCATCCGCAGAATCCCTTTCAAAGAACTTTTTCCTGTTGTCCGCATCCGCCTTGGTGCGCCTTCCGAACCGCTTTTCCGCTTTTGCCGAAACCTTAATGAGAGCCATTTCGGGGAACCTGTGCCTGAAGTATTCGATTTCCTCCATTGAGCGCGGGCCGACGAGCAGCACCTTTCCTGTGTCCCTTATTTTCCTGTCAAGCAATTTTGCAACGGCATCCATTCCTTTCTCGGAGCGCAATTTGTTGCCGAGGCCAAGCATGTTCTGCTTTGTAGGCTCTGCCCCTTTTTCCTCGAGCATTTCCCTGAGCACGTCGCTGAAAGTGTATTTTGTGTAGCCGTATTTTCCCGCGATGTAATCAGCCGCTGTGTCCTTGCCTGAGCGTGCGAGGCCGCACACCATTATCGCCTGCATGCAATGATTTGGCTGTTTTCCGGTTAAAAAGAAATAGGTGCAGGGGAAATTTCACCCCTGCCTGATGCCTTTAATCCATTGCGAAGCCAATCCTATCGAGTCCCCCAATGGGGCGAAGATAGGGTGCCTCTCGCTCGGAGTCTTCCGTCGGTCACATGTCGCCCATTCCGCCCATCCCTCCGGGCGGCATTGGCGGGCCTTTGCCCTTTCCAGAGCCTGCGATTATGTCATCTATGCGCAGGAGCATCTCTGCGACTTCGGACCCTGATGTTATTGCCTGCGTCTTCACCTTGAGCGGCTCTGTAACTTTGTTCTTCTTCATGTCTTCGAGCTTTGAGGTATAGACATTGACCCCAATCCACTTTCCTTCCTTTGAGGAGTGCTTGCTGCGCAATGCGACTATTGTGTCGATTGGGTCCATTCCAGCGGTTTCGGCGAGCGTGCGGGGTATTATTTCCAGCGCCTCTGCGAACGCTTCGACAGCGAGCTGCTCCCTGCCTCCTACCGTCTTTGCGTAATCCCTGAGTTTTGCTGCCGCTTCCGCTTCCGACGCGTCTCCGCCGTAAACGACCTTGCCTACCCTTATCGCGGCCGATACCGAGCCTATCGCGTCCTTTACCGCCCTCTCGGCCTCGTCAACGACGTGCTCCGAGCCGCCCCTCACGAGCAGTGAAACGCTCTTCGGGTTCTTGCAGCCCTCTACAAAGACCATGTTGTCTCCCGCTATTTTCCTTTCCTCGACAACCTTCGCCTTTCCGAGGTCTGCTGCCGTCAGTTCGTTTATCCTTGAAACGACTTTTGCGCCTGTGGCTTTTGCGAGCGCGTCAAGGTCAGATTTCTTCGCCCTGCGCACAGCCATGACGCCTTCCTTTGCGAGGTAGTGCTGGGCAATGTCATCTATGCCCTTTTGGCAAACCACGACTGTCGCGCCGGCCTTCTTCACGGATTCAACCATGCGCCTGAGCATTGCCTCTTCCTGGTCGAGGAATGCCTGCAGCTGGTCCGGGTCGGAAATCTGCACTTTTGTGTCCGTTTCAGGGCTCTTTATTTCCATCGCCGCGTCAACGAGCGCTATTTTCGCGTTCTCGACCTTCTTTGGCATGCCTGAGTGTACGACTTCCTTGTCGAGGACAATCCCGTCTATGAGCTGCGAGTCCATTATGCTGCCGCCGACCTTTTTCTCCACCTTTACGTCATCGAGGTCGATTGTCACCTTGCCGCCTTCCTGCACGGCAATCTGCGTTATCGCCTTCATGACAAGCTCTGCCAGTTCATCCGCGCCTTCAGCGCTCTTTCCAGTCATGGATGTTATCGCGATTTCCTTGAGGCTCTGCTTGTCGCTGACGCTTATGTCTTCCGACATGTTCTCGAAAATTTCCTTTGCTTTCGCAGCAGCGAGCTTGTAGCCCTTCACGATTATCGAGGGGTGTATCTCGTCATTCAGGAGCTTCTCAGCCTTCTCGAGGAGGCCGCCAGCTATTATTACAACCGTCGTGGTCCCGTCCCCGACTTCATCGTCCTGCGTCTTTGCGATTTCCACCATCATTTTTCCCGCCGGGTGGTCAA
Source organism: uncultured archaeon (assembly GCA_902386385.1). Lineage (GTDB taxonomy): Archaea > Iainarchaeota > Iainarchaeia > Iainarchaeales > Iainarchaeaceae > CABMIU01. The sequence goes on along the minus strand of CABMIU010000047.1, from coordinate 8,227 downwards.
TGCTCATCTCGCCAAGTATTGTCGCGCCGTCGTTGCTTATCGTGACGTCGCCCAAATCATCGACAATCATCTTGTCCATGCCTTTCGGGCCGAGAGTGCTCTTCACCGCGCTCGCGACCGCCCTCGCGACAAGGATGTTTATCCTCTGCGCGTCGCGCCCTCTTGTCCTCTTTGTCCCTTCCGGGAGAAATATTACCTGCTGGTTCATGTCCTGTGCCATGCTTTCAACCTCCTGAAGTGAAATGAGATGCACAACAGCCTTTTTCTTTCTCTTGGAAGAGAAAGAAAAACGCTGGCGAAAAAGAAAGAGAACCGCTCATGCGCATGCTTTCTATTACTGCAAAAATTACCATGGATTTTACAATGCAATTTGCGGCCTATTGCCGCCCAACATTGCAAGATACTTATTGCTGGATATAAAGGAATTATAAATCTTGTGAGACTTTGCTGGATATGAGTGTTAGGGCTTTTGTGCTAATGGGCGAGAGGGCTTATTTGTGCCCGTATTTTTTCCTGACTTCTTCCCAAGTGTAAAGTTTTCTTTTCTTTCCAAGAAAAGAAAAAAGGCTGGTCAGAAGTAAACTTTTTCCTTTGGCAGCCTCATCTTCGGCCTTGGCGTATCTGCTCCGTATCCGATGGTGCAGAGCACGGTCGGCACAATGTGTTCCGGCAGCCCGAGTATCCGTGAATATTCCTGCGGCTTGAAGCCTTCCATCGGGCAGGAATCGAATCCGAGGGATTTTGCGCCGTTGATTGCATTGCCTAACGCAAGGTAAACCTGTTTTTGTGCCCAGCAGAGCCTTTCCTTCCCCTGCAGGCCCTGTGAAAAGCCCTTCAGGGTATTAATGAAGCCTGCAATGCTCTCTTTCTTTGAGCCGCTTTCAAGCATTTCCCTTTCGAGTTCCGCGATTTTCGCTTCCAAATCCGTGTCTGCGCAGAAAACAAGGATGCTGGAGCAGGACATTATCTGCTCCTGGCCGTAGGTCGCCTCAAGCAACTTCTTTTTTGTTTCCCCGTCGGAAATCACTTTTATCTTCCATGGCTGCATGTTGTAGGATGAGGCTGAGAACCTTATGATATCAAGCAACTCATTCAGTTTTTTCCCGGGGATTTGCTTCCCGTCGAATTTCTTCGTTGCGTATCTCTTCATTACCACTTCGTTCAGTTCCATGGCTCCACCTTCTTAACAATTGTTATATTTTTGTGCTTAATTAGATTTTTAAACGTGCCGAAACGTTTTTTTTTAAAGGGCCGGGGTGACTTGGCTGGCTGTTTTGGGCTTGGGCCGCCTTGGCTTGGCAATCAGCTTTCCTTCTTTTCTATCCACTTTGCGAGCCTGCTGTTCTTTCCGGCTTTTGGCCTGTCATCGTAAACAATCTGCATGTGCGGGTACGCGAGCTCGATGTCGCCGTGCTTCTCGACCTCCTCGAGGAATGCCCTGATGATTTCGTTTTCTGTTGCCCTCTGCGACCGCAGGTCGGTCTGGTAAACAACTTCCAGGTCGATTGAGGATGCCCCCAATGCCATTGTTGCCTTCGGCTTCTGGATTTCGGCGGGTTGGATTTCCGATTCTTTCATGCTCTCGATTTTCTCCTTCATCCCTTCCTTCAGGAAGCCTTTCCTGAGCTTGGTCGAGGCTTCCTGCAGCAATGCAATAGCTTCCTGCCATGTCCTTCTTCCGGTCTTTGCCATTGTCGCGTCTTTAGGCAGGAATTTCTTCGACCCTTCCTCGGCCGCCTTTTCAAGGAACTGTATTGCCTTGCGCCAGTTGCTTTCATAGGTTATCTGGACCACCACCGAGTCCGTGAAAATGTTGCCTATTTTGGAGTAATTCGCGCTAGGGCTGGTAAGGATGATTTCATTAGGTATCGTGATTATCTTCTCTATTTTTGTGTGGGAATCCACCATGGTTCCCTGCACCCTCGTGTACATCACGTGGATTGAAACCACGTCGCCCCTTATCCCGTTGACCTCTATCCTGTCCCCCACGCTGAACGGGTTTGTCAGGATAATGTTGAGCCATCCGACGAAATTCAGTATCGGCTTCTGGAGGGCGAGCGTTATCCCGAACCCAATCAGGCCGAGCGAGGTTAGCAGCGCGCCGAGGTCCTTGAAGAACATTGAAAGGAAAATCACCGTGGCTATTGCCCATACTGCATATGAATACAGTGCGAGCAGCACCTTTGCCTCGCTGGCCTTTCCCCTGCTTTCGAAGTAGCGGGACAGTATCAGCCTTGAAACAATCAGGAACACTTTTGTCCCTACTGCAAGGAATGCCACGTTCAGGATGGCCGGAATGACTTTCTGCAGCTCAGTGCTCTGGCCGAAGAAGTCCTGCAGCTGGTTCTTTATGAACGTGCCGTAGGCGATGAGGAAAGCTATCATTGCAATCCACAGCATTGCCTTTGCCGCGATGATTGCGGTTTCCCTCAGTTTATGGTTATGTTCTGCCATGCAACCACTTTGCTTCATAAAGCAATGAAAATCAATTTTAAATTCAGTATGTATTCTCCCTGACCATAATTTAACTTTTCTGCACGAATATTCTTTCATGCCGTGTTTTGAGAAGTTCCTGAATGAGAACAATCTGAAGTCCAGGGGCCAGATTTCCAAGGGCTGGACATCGTGCATTTACCTCGTGGAGAACTATTGCCGCCAGAGATTTGCCATTAAGGTGCTGCGTGAGAAATCGAACCGGAAGCAGATGGCGAAGCATGAGGCAGAAAACCTCGGATTGGCGAATTCCGCCGGTGTTGGCCCGAAGCTCATATGCTTTGACCTCGAAAAGAACATTGTTATGATGGAATTCATCGACGGAACCCCTTTTTGCGATTGGATTGCGGCAAGCCCATCCAAGGGTGAGCTTGAAAAGTTCATTGAGGCGCTTTATTCACAAGCGAGGGCCCTCGACAAAATAGGCCTGGACCATGGCCAGCTCGCGGGGCGTGGAAAGAATATTTTGGTGCGGAACGGGCTGCCGGTCATAATCGATTTTGAAAAGGCGTCCAGCGTCCGGAAGTGCCACAATGTGAAGGTGCTGGATTCGTTCCTGTTCAGGAGCAGGGAGTCGGCTGTGGTGAAAAAAATCGCGGGGATTTTGGGTGATTTGCACAAAACCCTGAAATAGCCTCTGCATTCGATTCAAGTTCAAAAGAGCTTGACTTGCCGAATCACTTCACGAACTTGCGGTCCACTTCTAGTATCAGCACATCGCACGCTGCCTTTATCGATTCGAGCTGCTTTATAATGCGCTCCTTTTCCTTCTCGATGTCCTGAAGGTTTTCGTAAGGTTCAACCGCTTCGCGGAGCATTGCGCCGTCCACATAGCTGTATGGGTATCCGTTGAGCTTTGTGGAAATCCTTTCAACAATTTTTCCGAGCCAGATGTTCATCTCGTCCTTTACCTGGCCCTTTATCTGCTTTCCCTGTGTGAGGTATTTCCTCATCATATTGACTACAGTAGCGCGCGGAAAAGGCAGCTTTGCCTCGTCAACAACCCCTTCCTCTTCCGGGGTTCCAATTACGGTTTCATTCGCCTCTTGGCCCTGCTGGCCTTCCTGCCCCTCTTCCTGGTCCATTATTTCCTCTGCCATTTCCGCCTCTTTAGCCAAAAAAATTACCCCCTGAAATTGCCTGAAAACTGAGAATTTGACATACTAAAAAGCCCTCCGAATGGATTTTAAATGCTTCCACGGGCTTTTGCGGCCCCCGCGTAAAATGCCTAAAATTGCCAAAATGAACCATTTTAAGGCCTTTGTTTTTTTGGGATTTTCAGGGCATCATTGAAGGCAAAAGTCGTCTTCGTTGCCTGGAATTCCCCTGCCTCCTTTGCGGCTTATCATTTAAATTCGGTTTGTCGCATTTCCTTTCAATGCCAGTAAAAACAAATGGATTCGGCCTCGTGCATGCCTATTGGGGCAGCGGCAAGGGGAAGACAACCGCGGCTCTTGGCACAGCCCTCCGTGCGCTGGGGCATGGTTTCAATGTGCACATTGTGCAGTTCATGAAGGCAGGGCTTGAAGGCAACAGGTCTTTTGATGAATGCGGTGAACTCATGGCACTTAAAAAATTCAAGAACTTCTCGTTCAAAAAATTCGGGCTGAAAAAGTGGGTGATTGGCACGCCTGAAAAAGGGCATTTGGACGAGGCGCAAAAGGCCCTCGCCCACTGCAAAAAAATCCTTTCCCCAGGGAAACATGATTTAGTGATTCTTGACGAGATTCTGTACGCGGTGCAGCTGAAACTTTTATCCGAGGAGGATGTTCTTGAACTAATTGAGTGCAAAAGCCCAGGCACTGAATTGATTCTCACCGGTTCGCATGTCCCGCTTGAAAGCATTTTTGCCCGCGCTGACCTTGTGTCGGAAATGATGAAAATGAAGCACCCTTTTGACAGTGGCATAGTGGCGCGCAAGGGCATAGATTTTTGAGTTTCTTGGCATTTTAAAATTTGGCTTATCTTGCCTTAAGGTTCGGTTTTGTGAGCTTTCCAGGGTTCAATTTTTCATCCGCTTCCAGCCGTGTCATCAGGCCTTTTTCGACAATGAGTTCCTTTATCGGCCTGTCCCTTGCGAGCGATTCCTTCACCAATGCCGCGACTTGGTCGTAGCCAAGCAGCGGGTTAAGTGCAGTTGCGAGCGCCGCGGAGTTCTGTACATACCACTCGCACTTTTCCCTGTTTGCCTTTATCCCTGCGACGCATTTCCCGGAAAAATCCCTTGTCGCGCCTGAAAGTATTTTCGCGGATTCGATTGAATTGCAGCCGATGAGCGGCATGTTGGTGTTCAGTTCAAGTTGCCCTGACGCGCATCCAAGCGTTATTGCAGTGTCATTGCCGATTGCCTGCATGCACGCCATGTTTACCGCTTCCGCAATCGATGGGTTTATCTTGCCCGGCATTATTGACGAGCCGGGTTCCACCGGCGGCAATTGTATTTCGGCGAGGCCTGTCCGCGGCCCTGAATTCATGAGCCGCAAATCATTCGAGATTTTGTTCAGGTCAATTGCAAGAAGCTTCAGCGATGAGGAAAAGCCGGCCATGTCAGTGAGGAACTGCGTTGCCTCGATTCCGTTTCCGCAAACCCTGAAACCCATGCCTGTTCCCTCATTGAGGTTCTTTACGATGGTTTCTCGGAATTCCGGCGCGGTGTTTATTCCAGTGCCAACGGCATTCCCCCCTATTCCCAGCTCTTTCAAGTATTCAGCGGATTCTCTTATTCTTTTGCTTTGCTTTTTCATTGCTTCAGCGTAAGCGAAGAATTCCTGGCCGAGTGTTATTGGCAATGCATCCTGCAGGTGTGTCCTTCCTGCCTTGAGGATTTGGGAGAATTCTTCCCCTTTCTGCTCAAGAGCGGCAATCAGCCCCCCGATGTTTTCCAGCAGTTCTCCTGAAAGCTCTGCGCACGCAACCCTCATTGCTGCGGGAATGACATCATTGGTGCTCTGGCCCATGTTTACGTCATCGTTGGGGTGCACTGCCTTGCTGCCTTTTCCCTTTCCCAAAAGTTCGCATGCGCGGTTTGCAATCACCTCATTGACATTCATGTTCGTGGATGTTCCCGAGCCGGCCTGGAACCTGTCAACCGGGAACTGGCCGTCGAATTTTCCCGCAAGTATTTCGTCGCACGCTCGGAGGATTGCTTCCGCTTTCCCGGTTTCCAGGAGGCCGAGTTCAAGGTTTGCCCTGCAGCATGCCTTCTTGATTTTCACTATCGCAAAGATGAATTCCTGCGGGAACTGGCGGCCGCTAATCCTGAAGTTATCAATAGAGCGCAGGGTATGCACGCCATAGTATGCGGAATCCGGCACTTCTTTTTCCCCGAAAGAGTCCTTTTCAATTCTCGGCAAATGCCCACCTTATGCATAAATATATGGTGTAGCTATAAAATAATTGCATGAACGCCCCGAAAAAGCTCCTGTTCGCATCCGCGGGAATTCCTCTTTGCACGCAGCCGCGGGACACCGAGAATGGAATCCGCGCTGTGGAGAAACTTGGGTTGGGCGCAATGGAACTCGAATTCGTTCATGGCGTTTTCATCAAAAAGGAGAAGGCCCCGCAGGTGAAAAAAGTTGCGGAGGAAGAGGGCATTGCCCTGACCTGCCACGCGCCTTATTTCATCAACCTCAATGCAATTGAAGCTCAGAAGCGGGGCGCCTCGCGCTCTTATATCCTCCAGTCAGCGAAAATCCTTGATGCCTGCGGCGGATATTCTGTGTGCTTCCACCCTGGCTTCTACCTCGGAATGGAACCTTCAAAGGCTTTTGAGAATGTCAGGGCCGAGCTTGCGAAAATAGTGGAAGAAGCCGATGGCATCGGGCTTAATGTTTGGATTCGGCCTGAGACAACAGGAAAGCCTTCACAGTTCGGGAGCATCGAGGAGCTTGTTTCCCTCAGTTCAGGGTTTGACAAGGTCCTGCCAGTGGTTGATTTTTCACACCTCCATGCGCGCTCAGGGGGCAAAATGAATTCAAGGGGTGAGTTCGAGGGCGTGATGGGCCTTATCGAGAAGCAGCTCGGGAAAGAGGCGATTGCGAACATTCATATCCACCTTTCTGGCATCGAGTATTCTGCGAAGGGCGAGAGAAATCACCTGAATCTCGGGGAAAGCGACATGAACTGGCGCGAACTACTTTCAGTGCTCCATGATTTCAGTGCAAAGGGCGTGCTGGTTTGCGAGAGCCCGAACATTGAGGAAGATGCGATGCTTCTGCAAAAGGTATATGGGGAACTGAAGTGATTTTTATGGCTGGCGGCAGCATCGGCGCAAGATATTGCCCCTTCCGCCAGGAAACAGGAAGACTTCGCAAATTGTCGTACAACGGTCGAAAAATTCCGGCATTTATCAGTTGGTCATAACTTTTCCCGGCCTAAAAATAAGGCCGGCCCGGAAAAGATAACGCCCTGAATATTTGTGTATCCGCCCCGGGCATTCTTAGCCTTTTTCCTAACAATCCTGATTCGTTTAAATATTTTAAATGAGCATTTATTGTATGTACTTCTTCAGGAGAGTGAACGATATGCAGGAAGCAAAGGACTATGTGGTAATAGCGGTGATAGCGCTTGCAGCTGTGTTGGCCGGAGGGCTCATGCTAAGCGCCGTTTCGCCTGCACAGAAATTTTCCGGTGTTTTGGTTGCATCGGGAAATGCGAGTGGCGGGGCATTGGCATCTGGGGCCCAGTCTATAGTTCCTTGGGCAGTCCAGCCCGACAAGCGGCTGATATCGGTTTCCGGCTCGGCCACAGACACATACCAGCCGGATAATGCTGTTGTGAGCCTCGGAGTCGACACGCTTGACAAGAGCGCGTCAGCGAGCCAGCAGCAGAATGCCGACCTCTCCTCGAAGGTCAGGGGCGCGCTCAAGGCTGTGGGCGTTCCCGATGAGGACATAAAGACGACGTCATACTCGCTCAACGAGGAATTCCAGTGGAATGACCTGGCGAAGAAATCCGAATCGACAGGCTTCAGGGCCGTGAACATAATCGAAGTCAAGCTGACTGACCTGTCGCTCACTGGCAAGGTCATTGATGCTGCCGCGGCATCAGGAGCCAACAGGGTGAACGGCATCACTTTCTCGCTCTCACGCGAGCGCGAGGCGCAGGCGCGCTCCGAGCTATTGGCGCAGGCAGCTGCTGATGCCAAGGACAAGGCTGCAAAAATAGCATCCGGCTTCGGTGTCGGGATAGCAAGCCTCTACACCGCGAGCGAGAACTACAGCTACTACCCGGTGTACAGCGCGATGAACTTCGCAAAAGACTCGGCAGCGGGCGGAATAGCGGCCCCATCCACCCCGATAACTCCGGGCGATGTTAGGGTGACGGTGGATATCAGCGCACAATTCGAGCTGCAGTAAATTGAAATATGCCCCGGTTTTTTCCGGGGAATCTTCTTTTTTTATTGTAATTGAAAGTATATGCCTATTTGCGTGAGCGGTTCTCTTTACTTTTTTCCAACCTTTCAACGTTAGTGGTTCTTTTTCTTGTTCCCCTTTAGGGTTTGCTCAAGCTTTTTACTTCTATTTTCAGGAGAAAGGAAAAGCTTGCAGGAGAAAGGAAAAGGTTGTTTTATTCTATTTTCCTGACGAATATGCACGGCACCGGGCAGGCATCCGCGGCTTCCTTGTTTGGGGACATCCTTGCCTCGTCAACTATTTTCACTTCAAGGTTGCCTTCCTTTTTCGCGCCTTTCAGTTTTGACTTGTCCCCTTCCATTTCCCAGTCTTCCGGGTTT